>WFQM01000321.1 GCA_015487095.1 Gammaproteobacteria bacterium
CTAAAACGCCCTGTAAAGAAAAAGTATTCTGCTCGTTCGTTCAAAAAATTGACCCAACCCCTGGCTGGAATTATCCCCCTAATCCCTGAAATGACATCACGTGGAAACAGACCACTCAAAATGACTTTTGAAGATCAACTCAATGCACTTACCTTCTTTCACCTGGAAGAACACACGGCATCTCGTCCAGACCTTAGAGGAAGATGATTTTACACGTCGTCATATCGCCCCAGAGGACGGAATCAGCCGGAGTTCATTTTCAGAAGCCATCAACGAACGCAGACTTGAACAGTTCATGGCTGTCTTTGAATAGCTTCAGAAGCAGGCCGGATCATTGTTACCGAAAACACATGCACAATTGGGTGAACTGATCTCGATAGATGGCTCACTCATTGATTCCGTTCTCTCAATGGATTGGGCCGATTACCGCACAGGGTCTAAAAAAGCCAAACTCCACCTCGGTTTCACTATTAATCAAGGGATTCCCCAGAAGCTGTTTCTAACCGAGGGTAAGTCTGACGATAGCGCAAAAAATTTGACGCAACCCTATGGTCTTTGAGACAAACCCTGACACATTGTACCAATATACAACAGTGTTTGATCGAGTATTGGTGCGTGCGTTCTATATACCATTTTCTTTTTCCGGGTTTGGATTATCATATTATCAGCCTTACATTGGTTTGGCCTTTTTGACTGAAATAATTAATGAAAATTAAATTACAACGATGTTTATTGATTGAGGCAATCATGTTGTTATGATGAACCATCAGTCGCGGAACTGTTATCAAAATTTTCAATGTCGAAATTTACTGCTCTGAATTTGCAGCACCCGTTCGCGGCTCAAGTAGCGGCCACTGACAAGGTATAAATTATGGATATTCCCGCTTGGGGCTGGATAGTGATCGTTGTAACAGCTTGTCTTTTGTTTTGCTGGTACATTTCACCCGACAGATTGGAATCACCGACAAAAATGCAAACCATTGTTGCCAGGACATGGATAATATTCAGGCGCTTAATGTGTTTTATGTGCGCCATAGTATTGAGTATTGGCATATATGCTTTATGGGCTTCTGACGGCGAAGTAACCGAAAAGCTAACCGGCAGTATTTTTCTGTTTGCCATCCTGATATTTGCAATATACGTTGGTATTGTCGGGCAGGGATGGAATTATTATGATTTTACCGATGACATGGGTCTGTATCGAAAAATTAAAAAGAAATATAACCTCAGATGGTGATTAAGAAACATGCATGTTCCTACCCGACAGTGACAGTATTTGTTACCGCGTGTGTTGTAACCTGTAGCGGCAGGTAAATCCAGCAACGTTCCGGAGCACCGTTTACCGGTTAAACAGCGCTGTAACATTAAGGCACAAAGGGGCTTGGCCCTCAACTAATGCAACGTCACATCAGGCTCAATGTCTACCGGTGGTGCCTGAGTCGGTTGCAGTTCCTCGTTAATGAGCAACACGCCCACACGCAGGTATTCCACCAGTTCAGCATAGGCATTTTCATCTTCTTCACTCCCTTCCAATTCATAGGAGGTGCCTGCACGGGCAATTTCCAGGAGGTCTTTGGTGATTTCACGAGCATCTTCGGGTAATGGCGCGAAATCGGTAATACCGCCGAGACTGAGACCAATGAGGTAACCCTGACACCAGTCACCCAGTGCGTTGACACGCATATCAAGGCTGTCATTGTCGTCAGGTAGCAGCATTTGAAATTCACAAGCCGGGTCGTTGAGTTGTCGTCGGGTAATGGCGTGAGTCTGCTTGAAAACCTCGTGTGCTTCGGCGGCCAACAGATCACCGTCGGGCCGGTTGGGCCACAGCGCCTGTTGCCAGACATCAACTTCGGCGTTGCCATTGGCGCATAACAGGCCGCACAGTGTACCGTGTACTTCGCCAGGGGTAATTTCGGTGTCCAGTTTGTGCAGGGCACTGTCGAGAATCAAATAATCAGGCAGGTTTTGTGATGTGGTCATGTTTTATGCTGGAGAACAGGAAAAGTAGGGGGATGATTCTAGCATCCACAGGCAACAGCTAACAGTCGTTGACCCGTTTTGTGCCCCGCTCTATAGTGGGCTTTATTTACTATTAACGTAATGACAATAAATTCTCCCTCTGGACGATTGGATAGAATGTCTGAATCTGAAATTAGCAAACTGGAGCAGCGTATTGATGAATTGATTGCGCTGACTGACCAACTGAGTAGTGAAAACAGCCTCATGCGCGAGCGACAAAACCTGTTAGTGGAAGAACGTGCCCGTCTCATTGAAAAAGCCGAACTGGCGCGTTCGCGCGTAGAATCCATGCTGGTGCGTCTCAAGGCGATGGAGGCCGAGGCATGAGCGTTAAACCCACGCCACCGACGGAAAACAAGGTCATCAGTATTCGAGTGCTCGATAAGGAATATCAAGTAGCCTGTCCGGTGAAGGAGGAGTCGGCATTGTTGGAGTCTGCACGCTTGTTGGATGAAAAAATGCGCGAAATCCGGAATGCACGCAAAATGGTCGGTGCAGATCGGGTTGCAGTGATGGCCGCTTTGAATCTGGCCCACGACCTCCTGCAATTAAAGTCGAATAGTGATAATGACGGACCTGTGTTGGACATTAAATTGCGCAGCTTGCAAAATAAAGTGGATGCCGCAATTGCCCGGGGTCGGCAGCTGGGGTTGTAGCCGTATGTTTATTATTAGTATGTACGTTTTTTAAAGAATGGCGTTGCCTGCGGTGGTCGATACTGTATCGGAATTTTCTTGGCCTATGCTTAACCCTGTTGGGAACATTACATCGATGTTGTGTGCATGTCCGTGTTACGGAAAGCCTGATATGTCGGTCGTTGTGCCCACTTTCTCGCTCCGGTCCCAAGAGCGACGATGCAACCGGCGCGTGTGGGTGACGCCTCTTTTTTCTTTTCCCGGTTAACCTTGTGATGGAACGTCAAGCCTTGCGCCAACAGCTGCGTGCCGCACGGCATGCTTTTGATGAGCATGAACATGCCTGGCGTAGCGCCACCATCACCCGGCGACTGGTTAATCATCGTTTGTTTCGTGCTGCACAACACATTGCCTGTTATTTGCCTAACGATGCTGAAGTGGATCTGACTTCGCTGATGGACTGTGCCTGGAGCATGGGTAAAACCGTGTACTTGCCGGTGATCAGTGCTACCCACCATAACCGCTTGCATTTTTTGCCTTACTCACCGGGTGACACTCTGGCGCTCAATGGTTTTGGTATTCCGGAACCAGTGTTGCGGTCACGCCGGGTAACGGCATTGACACGACTGGATTTGGTGCTGACGCCATTGGTAGGGTTTGATGCGTGGGGTCATCGGCTGGGGATGGGGGGCGGTTTTTATGATCGCACCTTTGCCTTTTTACGCCGTCGCCAGTGCTGGCGCAAACCACATTTATGGGGAGTGGCGTTTGATGCGCAAAAAAGTCCGACGGAATTGCCTCATCAACACTGGGATGTGCCGTTGGAAGGCGTAGTGACTGAGTCTGGCGTGCAGCAGAGATGCCGACCTAAAAACCCATAGATCGGGGGGGGTGCTTATTTTTCCTCCAGGCAATCGAGTTTATAGGATGTATACACGGTCATGGTGGAACCGCTGCGCTTGTTTCACCCTACGGTTTTACTCTGCACTGAATAGAGCAGAACAAAAAATCGATGAACGCCCCAACGCCACCATCTATCCGGGATTCCACCCTCTATCCAAGGGTGGAACAAGCGTAGCGGTTCCACCAAACGGGAAAAGGACATATTCAAGGTTCGGTTTTTGTCGGCGCTAGTGAGCACAGCAGCGGTTTGCTATTCTTTATAGTCAGAAGATACCGCTATTTTGAACGTTTTTAGATAATGGATGGTAACCCGTTTTTGACCTGCCTAGCCCTGCATATAAGCGAAACAAAACAACCGATGAACACCCCAGCTCTACCATCTACCTGGAAAGAGCTTAACCCAACGACTATGGGATGTTCATCACCTCGCCACCCTGTGGATTGTTTAACAAACCCGCTCAGCGAATAGAATTGAAGGCAGTCAAACTCATCATGTGTGCATCAGTACCCAGGTCGTTATCAGGAAACAAACTACGATAGACATCGCGATAATTCGTGCCATGCAAAGCAAGATAATTAAGCACCACAGTGTCCACCAACAAGTTAACGTTGTTGGCAGCCACGCTGGAAGCGGTTTCTACTGAACCATCTGAGCGGAACCAGCCGATTTGCTGATGACGCTCGTCACCCAGGTTATCTCCACTAAACAGAGTAGCCTGACCACCATTGGTGGTCGGATTATAAACCAGGAAGAAACTGCCAGCAGTGGAGGAGTTGTCACCGGTCCACACGCCTTTGCCGCGACCATCCTGAGAACCATCGATGGAACCATTGCTGGCCACAGAGCCATCGCTGAAAACGTACATCATCAACGGTTGACCCCGTCGTGCGGCATATTCCAAACAGGCACCCATGCAACGCCCGGCGCGCAGGTCACGGCGTTCACCAGCTTGACGGTCACCAGTGTGATAATCGAAACCACCCATGGTGATGGTACCAGCCCCGGCATAACCATCGATAACCATTTTCATGACGGCGGCGGTTTTGCGGAATTCGCCTTCACCATCAAATTCAGCCTCGGTAAATATACCGCCATTGTTATTGACGATGACCCGATCGGCAGGATCTTCGGCATTGCGATCATCAGGACTGATTTCTACACCGACGAAACGATCAGCAATATCTGCGGCGCTGAGGTAACCACAGTTCACCATCTCCCTGACCACGCTATCTGCGTCGATACGAGCCGCTTTTTTATCACTGAGACGAGCAATGGATTCCATCACAGCCTTGGCATCATCTTTGGTCAAGACAGCAGTGAGATCACCAGTGTCTACCATGCCGGTGACATCCGAGGGACGGTCCACCTTGGTAGGACGAACAGAAGGATCAATACTCATGGCCGGTGCTACAGAGTTGCCGCCAGATTCAGAATTACGCGAGCCAATAAGAGTGACTACGCTGCCATTAGAGCCAGTACGAGCAATGCCGTACATAGGGTTATGTGGGTTGTTACCTGTATCGTTATCAGAACGGGCGGGGATTACCGCGCCATTAATGAGCGGGGCGGTTCCAATACTGACTTTTTCCATAATGCCGCGCAGAAAACCGCTGTCTGAGTGAAAAGGTAAACCCAGGCGAGTGTCGATGAAATCATTATTAGGACCGCTCATGGTCGAAGCAGCATCCACTATACCGGGCACCATATCACCGGGAATACCCATTTTGCTGTAGCCTGCGGCACTGATGGGATCATTGAGATAACCACCTTGTCCACCAGCCAGCACGTTGGAACCAACCATACTGGCACCACCCGCCAGATCAAAACAGATAAAAGGGATGTTGCCACCAGCGGTGCCCAAAGCACAATTGGGGTTGTTGGTAAACATGGTTTGCAAATCTGCTGATAACTCCGCGTGTGCAGCACGAGGATTGGCAAACAAACTAAACAACGAACCACCAAGCGTGACACCTGTGCCCGTGATAAAGCCCTGGCGCAGGAAATCCCGCCGCGTTACCGGACGACTATGGTCCTGATGCAACAGAGGTGCATCAAGTGAAAGTCCGTGGCGATTCTTTTTCAAGCGTCTCGCAGTTCGGTTAACTGTTCTTTTATTAGCCATCGTCTTATCCTCAAATACGTCTATTACTTGTTATGTGAGCCTATTGAATCATCATCACTGCGCTACCCAGGGTCGTGGTACACATCGCCTTGACCATTGCGCGGGTACGGGCAGCGTTATTGTTGCAAGCTGGATCGGCAGTACAAATCGTCAGCAAACGATCAAACAGGTTGCCTGGATGCTCAGGGTCTGCCGGGTCAGGATTACCGATCAACTCAGCTTTGACATCTGCGCGATCCGGCATATTGGTTAAAATCACACCGCCAATACCGACCATGTTGTCGTACAAGGCATCCACAATCTGATTTTTTGCTGCAGAATCACCTGTGCTGAAAGCAGTAGCCACATTATCGGTAAAGCCAAAGCCAGAACCAAAGAAGGTGTTTCGCAAACTGGTGTCTTCCACCAGGGCATCACAATAGGCAATGGCCAACTGGGCAATACCCATTTCATGTGCGGCAAGGAAGCCGTTAATATTTTCGTCGGCAGGTAGTTGTTGTTTGATACCGGTAACAACACCTGCGTCTTCTTTGTAATAAGTTTCCAGTACGTTGGCGAATTGTGGCAGATAAGGATCAACACCCGTCATAACCGACATGGAATGAAGAACCTCCTCAAAGGTACGCAAGCCGACTTCAGGCACTGGAGTACCAAACACTGGCACAATGTTGCAGTTTGAAGGACTATTCGCACTGCCACAAATCGCCGGGGTACGGCTATACTGCTTGCCATCGAAATCTTCGAAGGTCAAAAAGAACTCGTCACTGCCTGAGCCTTTTTCCACAGCAATAACCGTACCAATAGCGGATAAAACCTGTTGACCTGTGGTGC
>WFQM01000322.1 GCA_015487095.1 Gammaproteobacteria bacterium
ACGGCAGGGCGTTTAAGTTTACGCAATAAACTATGGGGTAAGGCACGCAGTTATCTGGAAGCCAGCATCAACGCACAACCCAGTGCCGAAGCCTACAGCGAGCTAGGTAATCTGTTGGAACGTATGAATGAAACAGAAGCGGCGGCAGAATGTTTTCGTGAAGGTTTGCGACTGGTGCCGGGTTGTGAGCAAACGACACCGATTATTATGGAACCGGCAACGAGTCCGGCTATTGCCTTGACGAATCAGACGCTTCTGGAATCAGAAAAAGAAATACGCGATGCGGTTGTTATTGCCAGCGCGGTAAAGCCAGCAACGGCGGGAGGCGCAAAATAAGCCTTTAATGTGAATTAAGGATTAACTTACTCTATCAGTACATTTTACTGAAAATACCGTCATTCCGGCATGTTTTTAGCCGGAATCCAGAGGTTCAAACATTCGGACAATTGTTCCAGCACATTGGGAGATTAGATTGAAGTGATACTGCCAAGTGGTGTGTTATAAACGCAGAGGTCGCAGAGACGCAAAGGACGCGGAGAAAAACACTAAAAAATTTGCATCCTCTGCGTCTTTACGCCCTATGCGTTAAATGCTCGGCGATTCTTTAAAAACAGGTGTTTTTGCCACTTAATTCACATTTTAGCCATTGCAAGGTTTACCCGCTATTTGGCTTTAGGTGTTTGAAATTCAAAGGCATCAGAGAAATAACGATCTTCTGTCAGGCCATGTTTTTTGAAGGCATCAAACCCCGCATGTACCATCACCGGAGGGCCACTGGCATAGATATCAAATTCCGCCATACCTTCAGGAAAATCTTCGATGACTGCATCATGCACATAACCTGTGCGCATATTTTCAGATTGATCTGAGTCCGCTGCCGGTTCTGAAAAAACTGGTACAAAGTGAAAATGCGGTAAATATTTGGCCCACTTTTGCGGCAGTTCATCCAGATAAAGATCCTTCTTTTCCCGCACCCCCCAGTACAAATGCATGGGCTGGGTTAAACCTTCTGCCAGTGCATGTTCGATAATGCCTTTGATGGGCGCAAAACCGGTACCACCTGCCATGAAAATCAATGGTCTCCGGGTTTCTTCGTGCAGGAAAAAACTGCCATGCGGACCTTCGATGCGCAGGATGTCTTTTTCGTGTAATTCATCCATCACATAACCGGTAAAATCGCCGCCATCCACATGGCGAATGTGCAGTTCAATCAGTGCATCGTCATGAGGTGCATTGGCAAGTGAGAAACTGCGTCTGCGGCCGTCGGGTAGCAAAATGTCGATGTATTGCCCAGCACGGAATTGCAGGCGTTCTGTTTCCGGCAGTTTCAGATAAAGGCGCACCACATCATGAGACAGAAATTCTTTTTTAGTGACTTTGCTTGGCAGGGTTTTGATTTCCAGGTTTTCAGCTTCACCAATTTCTTTGATTTCCACGCTCAGATCAGAGGTTGCCCGGGCCTGACAAAACAGCGCTAAACCTCGGCTGACATCTTCATCACTCAGAGCGGGTGGGCGATTCGTGCCATAATCCACGCTGCCATCGAGTAGCTTTCCTTTGCAGGCACCGCAGCCACCGTTGCGGCAACCGTAGGGAAAGGCATAACCCTGGCGCAGGGCTGCATCCAAAACAGACTCGTCAGATTCCACGTCAAAACGGCGGCCGCTGGGCATAATGTGAACGGTAAAAGTCATGAACATTCCAAAATAGGTTAATAAAGGTCAGCGATTATGCGGGAAAGGCGAGGTGTAAACCACTGATGAAATCTGTGTTTATTGTAGGCTGTGGCGATATTGGCAAACGTATTGCGGGCTTGTGCGGCGAAAAAAATGTCGCTGTTAGGGGATTGGTGCGCAGTGTGGAAAGCACCAAGCATTTGCAACAGGCGGGTATCGAATCTGTACGGGTTGATCTTGCACAAACAGATGGTCTGGCTTCTTTACCGACCACAGCGGCCACGGTATTTTATCTGGCCCCGCCGCCTGGGGAAGGGGAAAGTGACCCATTGATTCGACGTTTTCTGGCCGCTATTTCAACACATGCGCTGCCGGAAAAACTGGTGTTGCTCAGTACCACGGCGGTTTATGGTGATTGCCAGGGTGAGTGGATCAACGAAACCCGTCCGGTTAATCCGCAGACGGCTCGCGGGCGACGACGGCTGGATGCGGAGCAGGCTGTGCAGGAATGGTCGCGCAGTACTGGTGTCCCGGTTGTTGTATTGCGTGTCGGTGGTATTTATGGCTCTGGTCGTTTACCTATTGAGCGTATCGAAAAAGGTCTGCCAATCTTGCATGAAGCAGAATCTCCCTATACCAATCGCATTCACCAGGATGATCTTGCGCAGGTTTGTATCGCTGCGGCCGAGCGTGGAAAACCGGGTGAAGTGTACAATGTGTCCGATGGGCAACCGGGCACCATGTCGCGATATTTCAAAGATATTGCGCAGGCTTACCATTTGCCTATGCCACCGGAAATAAGTCTGGAAGAGGCACAACAGGTGATGGGTGCGGGTATGTTGTCTTACCTTAAGGAATCGCGGCGGTTGGACAATTGTAAAATGGTGGAAGAATTGGGAGTGGTATTGCGGTATGTAAATATGGAAATGGGGCTGGTTAAAAAATAAAAATGGGGGCTGCTGCATTGGCCAAGCCGTGCCAGTCGATTTACAATGGGCCCCATGACTCTTAATGCCACATCCGCCATGAACGTCGCCCAGGTGCTCACCGAGGCGCTGCCTTATATTCAACGCTTCGCTGGCAAAACCATTGTCATCAAATACGGTGGCAATGCCATGGTGGATGATGACCTGAAAAACAGCTTTGCACGCGATATTGTGCTAATGAAAACCGTGGGTATCAATCCCGTGGTAGTGCATGGGGGTGGACCACAAATCGGTAAGTTGCTGGAACGCATTGGCAAGGAATCCACTTTTGTGCAGGGCATGCGAGTCACCGACAGCGAAACCATGGATGTTGTGGAGATGGTGTTGGGCGGCCTGGTGAACAAGGAAATTGTCAATCTCATCAATCAAAAAGGCGGTAATGCCGTGGGTCTCACGGGTAAGGATGGTGACATGATCCGCGCGCACAAACTCACGTTTGAAAAAACAGCTCCGGAGATGAATGCCTCGGAGATTGTCGATATCGGTCATGTGGGTGAAGTCACCAGTATTGATCCTGCGGTGGTGGATATGTTGGTGAGCGGCGATTTTATTCCGGTGATCGCGCCCATTGGTGTGGGTATGGATGGCCAATCTTATAATATCAACGCTGATCTGGTGGCGGGTAAACTGGCAGAAACCCTGCACGCAGAAAAATTGATGTTACTCACCAACACCGCCGGGTTGCTGGATAAAGAGGGCGAATTGCTTACGGGTCTGGGTGCGGACCGGGTCAGTGAACTCATTGCTGATGGCACCATTCACGGTGGTATGCTGCCGAAAATTCGTTGCGCACTGGAAGCCGTACAAGCTGGTGTCGGCACCGCACACATTATTGATGGCCGAGTGCAACATGCGGTGATGCTGGAAATTTTTACTGATGAAGGGGTCGGTACCCTGATCCGGTCAAGAAGTTCATGAATCATAATCGCCTCGGTTTTGACAACACGGTTAGCAATTTTTTGGGGTTTTTGTCGTGTGCTTGTGTTACCCGGTTGCGGTGCTTTGCTTGACTATTTGGCTGCAAGTGAAATGACCGACAGTCAGTTTTATGACAAAATATGTTTGTAAAGATGGTGAGTTATCGCCTCCAACGGCTCCATCCAGGCAAGGTTGTAACAATAATAAATCATCGCAGGAAAATGACGAAGACTTCCGGCGATACAAAATTAAACGCAATATTTATCTAAAACACGACTAAGGAATGGAACACAATAACTTGTGCATATGGCGCTTGGATTTAGTTTGCGTTGGTGTGTCCTGACTGAACAAAAGTGCAGGAATAGTCGCCCTATTTCGAGCTTTTGTGAGGGAAGAACGTGCCAACGTGGACTAAAGCCGGGATGCAAGATGTGCAAGTTATTGTGTTCCATTCCTAAGTAACTTTCTGTTGCATGTCGTACACTGAGGCATTTATTAGTGACCGAAAAGTCCATATCAAGTCGTGCCCAGCAAATCCTTGAGGCATTGGCATGCCAGCTTGAAAACAATCCTGGTCAACGCATCACGACCGCAGCCCTGGCAAAAGAAGTGGGTGTGTCGGAAGCGGCGCTGTATCGTCACTTCCCCAGCAAAGCACGCATGTTTGAGGCATTGATCGAATTTATTGAAGATACTATTTTCAGTTTGGTTAATCGTATTCTCGAAGAGCATAGCAATGCTCATGATCGATGCCAGCAATTACTGACAGTACTATTGGGCTTTTCCGCAAAAAATCCCGGTCTGTCACGCATTTTGGTGGGTGATGCACTCACGGGTGAACACGACCGGTTGCGGGTGCGCATTACCCAGTTTTATGATCGACTGGAAACCCAGCTCAAGCAAATTCTGCGCGAAGCGGAAAGCAAAAACGAATTGCCAGTGGGACATCCTTCCACGGCCATTGCTAATTTGTTGTTAGCCACGGCGGAAGGACGCATGAATCAATTTGTGCGCAGTGGTTTTCAACAATCACCATTGGAACGTTGGGAACAGCAATGGGCTTTATTATCAGTCAGCCTGTTCCCCACTAACACCTGATCCTTTCATAAAACAACGTGGACTGGTTTACCCAATCACTGTTGTTGCTGATTTCACTGGTGGCCAATATTTTTTCCGCCTTTGCAGGTGGTGGTGCGGGCCTGTTGCAATTTCCGGTGCTGATTTTTTTGGGCCTGCCCTTTGGTGTGGCACTGGCCACTCATAAAGTCGCCAGCGTGGCATTGGGCGTTGGTGCCACAATTCGTAATCTGCGTGAAGGTAGCCTGCAACGTCGGCTGACACTGTTTATTGTCAGCTTTGGGATTCCTGGCGTGGTGATTGGTGCCAGTGTTATTTTGTTTGTACCTGACCGTAACGCGGAAATTGCATTGGGCCTACTGACGGTGGGGCTGGGTTTGTATTCCGTTTTCAAACCCGAGCTGGGACAGTCTGTTACTCAAACAACACAATCCGTTAGGCATTATCTATTGGGTGGTGTCGTATTGTTTTGTATCGGCATTCTCAATGGCTCACTGACTTCCGGCACGGGATTATTTGTCACCCTGTGGCTGATACGCTGGTTCGGGTTGGATTACAAAACCGCTGTTGCGCACACACTGGTATTGGTGGGATTGTTCTGGAATGGTAGTGGTGCGATCACCTTGGGGCTCATTGGTGAAATTCGCTGGGACTGGTTACCCGCGTTATTACTGGGTTCGCTGATCGGAGGTTATATTGGCGCACATTTGGCGATTACCCGTGGCAACCGCTGGATCAAACGAGTATTTGAGGTAATTACACTCGTTGTAGGATTAAAATTGATAGCGGGCTGAATAATTGTGGGTTTAGCACTGTTCCCCAAATACGTGCCCCATATTTTTCCTGCACAAAACAAAACGGCTAACATAAAATGTTAGCCGTTTTGAAGTCGGGCTATAGTTTAACTACAGCACTATTTTTCAGGCTGTTAAAAAGAATAAACTAGAGTCACTGCCGTTTCTGTATCCGTTTTTTCAACGGCAACGGGTACATCCGAAGTATTTTTGATGGTGTAAGTGATCTTTGTTGCCAAGCTACCATTAATCTGTGCTGTTAATGCAGTCACTGATTTGGTGACGGTAGTATCTTCGCCCGCATCCACGCTTAAATCTGTTGTGAACGTGCTGGTATCACTGATTTTCCAGGCCAGTTTTGCTGCGCCGCGCAGGGTGAATTCATCTTCGTTACCACCTGTGCTCAGTTTGCTTTGTCGCGCACCAGGACCGATTTCCAGATCCAGGGTCAAGGCGGCCTTACCAATTACCCGGCGACCATAACCCAGTGCTTCACTGACACGATAATCGTAACCACTAAAACGGGCATTTTCATAGTTAATCATGACAAAGAAATAATTATGTTCGCTAAATTTGTAATCACTTTGACCGTTGACAACATAACGTTCCGCAGTGGTATCGCCCCCATTGGAGCTGTTGAGTGACTCAAGAGAAACAGTATGCCGCCATTTTTCGCGTTCTGTCACCGCCTTGGCTTTGGCATTGATGGTCTCCGTTTCGGTGTTACCGGTGGTGGTGACGATACCCAGTTCCACATCACCCTTCCAACTGCCATCAGCAACTTGTGGATCTGCTGCATTTCCTGTCGAAACTGCCGCCAGTAAAAACAACGATACTGACCCGGATAATATATGCCGATTATTCATAACCCTTTTTCTCCTGTAAAAATGAACAATGCTATTAAAAAATTGCTAATTATTGCAAATATGAATTTGCCGTTTTTAAAACCATATCAAGTGCCGTATTGTGTTCGGTATGACTCAATAGCCTTCAATGCTTCTGTCTGATTGCCTTTTTCATTCAGAAACTCGGCGAGTTCTTGTAGTCGGACAATGCTGGTAACGTGTAAGTCATAATCTTGTTCCACTTCCTGGATGGCCGACGTTTCACTCTGGCCGCGCTCCTGGCGATCCAGGGCAATGATCACGCCCGCAGGGGTAGCACCCGCAGCGCGTATGATATCCACAGATTCACGCACCGAAGTACCCGCTGAGATCACATCATCAATGATCAATACCCGGCCTTTTAATGGTGCGCCCACAATCACACCACCTTCACCATGGTCTTTTGCTTCTTTGCGATTAAAACAGTAGGGCACATCCCGGTCATGTTTATCAGCCAGCGCAATGGCCAGGCTGGCGGCCAGTGGAATGCCTTTATAGGCTGGGCCGTAAATCATCTCAAACTCGATGCCTGAGTTAATGATGGCCTGTGCATAATAACGCCCCAACCGGGCTAGGCTTGCTCCTGTATCAAACAAGCCGCTGTTAAAAAAATAGGGGCTGATGCGCCCTGATTTGAGGGTGAATTCACCAAAGCGTAATACGCCAACATCGATGGCAAAATCGAGAAATTCCTGTTGGTAAGTTTGCATGTAACAACCCCGGATAAAATTCAAAGGGCAAAATTATACCCTATATTCCACCCATACCGGCAAGCCTGCGGTTATAATACCCGGATTCTGCAAGCACTTGCAGGATTTGGGTATTATACAAAACACACAGTCGGAGCTTGTATGAGGATTATTACTGCCAACGTTAATGGTATTCGTGCCGCCGAAAGAAAAGGTTTTTTTAGCTGGCTAAAAAAACAAAATGCGGATGTAGTTTGCATACAGGAAACCAAGGCGCAGGAATACCAGCTGGAAGCCGATGACTTTTATCCGGCTGGGTATCATTGTTATTATTTTGACGCTGAAAAAAAAGGCTATAGCGGCGTTGCCATTTATTCGCGACAAAAACCGGATCGTATTATCCGAGGTTTAGGCGAAGGCTTTGAAGATATGGATGCCGAGGGGCGTTTTATTCAGGCAGACTTTACCCGCGAAGATGGCAGCAAACTCAGCGTTGTTTCATTATATTTGCCATCCGGTTCATCCAAAGAGGAACGTCAGCAAATCAAGTTCAGTTTTATGGAGCGTTTTACTGACAGGCTCAAGGCCATGCGTCGCCAACGTCGTGAATTTGTGCTGTGTGGTGACTGGAATATCGTACATAAAGAAATTGATATCAAAAACTGGAAAAGCAATCAAAAAAATTCCGGTTGCTTGCCAGAAGAACGCGCATGGCTTGATAAACTTTTTGGCCCCATGGGTTTTGTTGATGCCTTTCGTGTAGCTAATCAGGAAGCTGGGCAATATACATGGTGGTCCAATCGGGGGCAGGCCTGGGCAAATAATGTTGGCTGGCGGATCGATTATCAGGTTGTCACACCAGCACTACGCGATACGATCAAAGATGCAAATATTTATAAGGATGAACGATTTTCGGACCATGCGCCGCTTACTATTGATTATGCTTGATAGGTGAATATAAGGGCTAAAAACATTTGTTTTAAGAATCACCGGGTATTTAACGCAGAGGTCGCAGAGGCGCAAAGGACGCAGAGAAAAACACTAAAAGCTTTGTGCTCTCTGCGTTTATAACACACCATTTGTAACATCAGTGAATAATGAAAATTCAATATAAAGGTGTAGAGGATGAAAAGGGCGAGAGGGTAAGGAGAGAAAGATATAAAAAGTCTCAAATGTTGTAGATTTTTGCGTCTTTGCGTTAACGACTTGTTGATTCGTGGCCAAACAGGCAATGTTCACTGTCTATAAAAGATCAACAATTTGTCCATCAATAAATCCAGGCTTGGGTTTTGAGATATAGTAGCCCTGACCCAGTTCCACGCCCAGTTCCAGCAAAACTTCAATGATGTGGGCATTTTCCACAAACTCGGCAACACATGGAATCTGTAACCCTTTTGCCAAATCCACAATGGCTTTGACAAATAAACGATCATCGCTATCCATATGAAGATTTCGTACAAAACTGCCATCAATTTTTATATAGTCCACGGGCAAGTTTCTTAAATAGTGAAATGATGAAAAACCGATGCCAAAATCGTCTAATGCAAATTTGCAACCAATCTCCCGCAATGCATCAATAAATTCGCGTGCCCTGGAGAGGTTTTCGACAGCTTCGGTTTCTGTTACTTCAAACATCAGGCTTTGAGGGTCGGCACCATAAGTCTGAATGGCTTCCTGGATGTATTCCAGCATACTGACATTACCGAAATGCCTGCCGGACAAGTTGATTGCCAAACTGATGGGCTTGTGTTTCTTGATACTGTCTGCTTGTGTTTTTATTGCTTCATTTACCACCCATCGATCAATCTCGCGAATTAGCCCAAAACGTTCTGCCGTTTCAATAAAGGCGCTGGGTGTAATCATTTCACCGTCTTCACCCCGCATGCGTAATAAGGCTTCGTAATGTGTGATAAGCCCTGAACACACCTCCACGACTGGCTGATAATAAAGCTCAAAACGCTTGTCTTTTAATGCCCAGCGAATACGTTCTTCCCAATGAATTTTTGCCTGCATATTCCACAGTTCCATATCATCATCGCTAAAGATATGTACTTGACCACGGCCTTGCCGTTTTGCGGTGTACATTGCAGCATCGGCTTTTGCCAGCAAATCACTGGGCACCGCACTTTGTGAGGGAAACAGAGCAATACCAATGCTCGCACTAACGGGGACAATTTTTCCACTATGCTCCAGATTTTCTTGTGTTAATGCGCCTAATAAGGCCATGCCTACGGTATGTGCTTCTTCATAACTACATTTAGGAATAACTACCCCAAATTCATCACCACCAAGACGACCTAGAATATCGGTGCGGCGCAACACCTGGGATAGCTTGCGCGACACATCCAGCAAATATTCATCACCGTATTGATGCCCATAGGTATCGTTTACATATTTAAATTGATCGAGATCAATAAATAATACGGCTCCTTGTTGCTGGTAACGTTGTGAATAAGAGGTAGCTCGTTCAAGTTCCTTTTGGAATCGACGACGATTGATAAGCCCGGTTAATGAATCATGTTCAGCTAAATAGACAATACGATCTTCTGCGGTTTTTTGTTCAGTAATATCCAGAATCAGGCCGCGCATAATGGGTTTATTTTCTTCATCCAGTTCAACACTGTTGATAGCCCGTACCCACAGGTCATGTCCCTGGCGATGTGTCATGCGAAAATCAACCGTAAATGATTCGCCCTTTTTTGTATGTACCGCAATTGTTTCTTCCAGCCAGGTTTTATCTGTGGGGAAAACATGATTTGCCCAAAAGTCTGCTTTTAACCAATCTGACACAGGATAACCCATGAGGTTTTGTGCTTCTCGGCTGACAAAAGTAAATTGATACCCGGGTGGGCGGGCTTCCATTACCACTGCATCGATACCATCCAGCAATGCCTGCATGAAGCGGGTTTCACGCTCCAGAGCGTCATGTTCTTTTGTTAATGCCACTCTGGTTTCGCTGAGGTGTTGGGCAAGATGATTAAATGTAGAGGCTAGCTCTCCTACCCCGCCTTTGCCGTTGGATACAATTCTGTAATCCAGTTGATCCTGAGACAGGGCTTTTGCACCTTCTTCCAATTGGCGTAGATTTCGTGTGAAATATAAAGCAATTAATAATGTTGCTGACAGGGTTATTGCTACGCCTAACAGGGCAGTCAATAAATTTTGGAACCGTGTTTTTTGGATTAATATCTTTGCTGCGGAGAGTGAATAACCAAGCCGTAAACGGCCCAATATCCTGCCTTCAAAACGCAGTGGCATTTCAACATCAAATACACCATCTGATAATGCGGATTGGTAATTTGTATCAGTATTTCTGTTGGTCGGTGGTATCCCCAGTCGCGCAATAATGTGGCCTTGTTGCCCTTTGACTTCCGCGTAAATCAGTTTGTCAAATTCCGCAAACTGACTAAATACATCTTGTAAAACGGCGGTGTCATTGTAAACAAGGCCAGGAACCAGTGCCTTTGATAACAAGTGGCTTTCTGATTGCAGCATATCTTCATACATTTCTACATGACTGTCTGTTGTTAGTCTGCTGCTATTCCAAACCAATAGAAACAACATTAACATTTGCAGAGCTACAATCAGCAAAATCAGTCGGGTTGATAATCTTATGCGCATTTTTTTATTTGCTCACAGTCAACCAACGAGTATCGAAAAATGCTTTATTATTGGCAGTATGCCAAATATAACGATCTCTAATATAAAGATAGCGGACTCTTTGCCTGAAACCTTAAGTGGGCCAAAATAGGCTTGCTCGATAGGGGTCCGCTGCCGCTTACTGGTAGTCGTACATAACCACAGGTTACGGCTTGATGGGTGTTATTGCGTAAAGAATTTTTGTCGGAAGCTGACCGTCATGGGTTGGGAGCTGCCTTCGGGAAGAATTTTCAGCGTGAAGTTTAGCATTTCTTCATGGGCTACATGAAATTCGCTTAAATAATAGATTGCATTATTTTTGTTCACCTCACGGACCTTTAAGGTACGGAGTTGTCCCGTAAGATTGCTTGCGCTGATGGCAACGTTTGCGCGTACCGGCTTGTTACCCGAGTCAGTTTTTTTAAGCACAGAAATAGTGACCATTGCACGGTTTTTGCTGCGCACAATATCGTATGTGGCAGCCATTTTTGGTTGCAATGTATCGGTATTAAATGCGTTGTAATGTACTGTGTAGTCACCAAAAACCTGTGGCTCACCAGCTTGGCCGAGGCCACACATCAAAAGAAAAATGCCTGTTATTTGCAGGCTTCTGAAAAAACGGTTTTGGTGCATCTTCTTTTTATCCACGGTTACTTCCCCACTGCATTGATGGCTACCAAGCCTGATTTAACCATCGTGAATAATCTCATCAATGTCAACCATGTTTTTCTCTCAGGAATAAAACTTATCGTACTTTGCCCTTAATTTTTTTATCTGCACATAGGTTAACTCAATCATGTACACATGATTAGGTCACTATGCGCGGCCCAGAATGGGGAAGTCAATATACCTTACAAAAAACAGGGCTTAGATAAAAAGAGAAAATTACGACGCGGCAACAGCTTTTTGATTGGTTGCCTGTAATGGGGGCAACGGTGTATTCACGGCTTCAAGCACGCCGTTAATGGTGTCTAACTGGGCCATTAATTCTTCGCTCTGGTTTTCCAGGTCGGCAATATTATCGGTAAGTTTTTCACGGGAATTCTTAATTTTTTGCAAATTAGCCAGGCGCTTTTCCAGTTGAATTTTGCGTTCTTTAATACGTGCCGCCAGAGGGCGCATTACGTTGCCGGCCCAGTCTTCGGCATCCTGATTGGCACGAAAGAAAATATTCCGTGCGTGGCTCACCAGCGAGACAATAAATTTTTTCACTACAAAACTTTGCTCGGTCATAACCGTCATGGAGCTGTCTCTGAAATCAGCGGCTTTTTTGTAGAGCTGGTCCAGTTCACGGCTATAGCGCGCAGTGGTAAACAGTGTGGGGTTAAGGTCAGTGAAGCCATGTTCATCGCGGAAACGGTCATAAATTGATTGCACAATGCCGTTGGATTTTTCGACTTGGTAATTCACCTGGGTCATGTTATCCCGTGTGCCTTCAAAAAATCGTTTCATATTGTTTTTCAGGCCATGGGTGGTCCAACTGTCCACCATATCAGTGCGTGTTTTTGTGATCAGGTGATCCAGGGAATCCAGCCCCAAGGCTTCGATCAGTGACACTAGTTGTCGCTTCAACACATGGCGGCTGGTCTGAAAATTTTCCACATCTTTTTGGTAAATGCTCTGTTCGGTACGCAGTTTTTGCATGGTTTCCATGAGGACATCTGCACTTTTCCCGGACAGGGAGCGTAACTCATCCAGTTGTTGTTGCACGGCTTCATGGCGTTCCACTAATACGCCTCGGGTGGTTTCTACCATGGAACCAATGCGTGAGACGATATTTTCGCGTACCAAATGTTGTTTTGCAGGCAATACGTCGTCCGAAAGTGTGGCTTCCAGGGCCAGTAAGCCACTTTTTTCTAACAGCTCTTCATTGCCTTTTACCCGTGCCAACAGACCTTTTTGTGCGGATACCGGATAAATTGTGCTGGCCTCGATATTAAGCATTTCTGCGGTTTTATCCACTTGTTCCTGAATGCTGGCATTGATGGTGGCTTCGTCCTGTAGCTCATCCCATAAGGTGTCGATCTTGTTCAGTACGACGATGAGGCCACCGTTTTCTTTATTTTCACGAAATGCCTGGGCGTGTTGTCGCCAGATCTCCATGTCGGTTTTGGTGGCACCGGTGTCGGCAGCGAGTACAAAAATCACGGCTTGTGCATTGGGCAACATATCCATGGTCAATTCCGGTTCGGAGCCCATGGCGTTTAATCCCGGAGTATCCAGAATCACTAATCCTTGTTTCAGCAAGGGGTGAGGGAAGCTGATCATTACGTGACGCCACATAGGGATTTCAATACTGACCGGGGGGATTTCACACTGTTCAAATTCTTCTGTGCTATACAGCTCCAATTGAATAGCACTTTCCACAGGCACGGACTTGGTTTTTACAATTTCCTTGAAGGCTTCCACCATGTGCTCTGGTGAATCCACATCCAGGTCCGTGTTGATCCAGTTATTGGCGTCTTGTTTATATTCGCTGATGCTGGTGTCTTCGAGACGGGTTTCGATGGGCAGCATACGAATATAGGGTTTTTCTGCTTTGGCATCGTAAAACAACTCGGTGGGGCACATGGTGGTGCGCCCGGCAGAAGAAGGCAGCAGGCGACGTTGATAATTGGCAAAAAAGATCGAGTTGATCAATTCGGTTTTGCCCCGCGAAAATTCCGCCGCAAAACCAATGGTAATGTGGTCTGAGTCCAGCGCATCAAGAATTTCATACATGCGTAAATCATCTTCCGGGGTGCTCATATCGTGTTCCGATAGCCACTCCCGGTAGGCCTTTATGTGGCTGATAATGTCTTCTTTCCAGCGACTATAGGCTTCTAATTGTTCTGTAAACTGGTCTTTTGCCATCCCGTTGTTACCCAAATTGACTTATTTAAAGTCCGCGCAGGGCCGAAAATACCGTACACGGCTGACATCTTGCTATCAATTAACGGCCAAAGATTGGGGAAGTTTAGTCCAGGTGGTTGATGAAAAACGAGCATTCCCCGTGTTCCGACCAGCGGTTCAAAATACTGTGCAAACGGCTATTTTTTGTCGATTTTTTTTGAAATGTTGATGTGGATGCGAGGGTATGTGGAAGGGGTGGATCAGAGGTTAGATACGCTGTCAGCCGAAGGCCAGACCTCGACCAAGATCTCTAATCGGTGCTACCAGCAAAATGGTCAGTAACTGAATAACAATCATCGCCACAATCGGTGACAAATCAAAACCGTGGATTGGAGGCAGGATACGTCGAGCCCGGCCCAGTATGGGTTCGTTGAGGCTATACAGCAAAGCCACAGCGGGATTATGGCCACCCGGACTTACCCAGCTGAGCACTACCTGGATCAAAATAGTGAAAAAGTAGATTTGAAATAATAATGACAGCAATTCTGCCACGGCCAGTATGATCAGACCAATTGGCTGAAAACTGACGCCGCTGATCAGTCCTACCGCTAGCAATTCCAGAATCTGCAAAATCAATAATAGTAGCAGCGAGGCGATATCAATACCGCCCAGGCTGGGGATCACTCGTCGTAATGGTACCAACGGTGGATTGGTCACTTTCACTAAAAACTGAGAGATAGGGTTATAAAAATCAGCGCGCACTACCGCCAGCAAAAAACGCAGCAGTACCGCACCCATGTACAGCCCAAATAAGGTCTGCACCAAAAATACCCCGGCATTACCGGCGTAGGAGCCTCCCATCATATTTCCCTCACTATTTTGTTTCACCCAACGATTTAGCCAGCTCTCGGGAGCGATCAGATGCGGCTTTGAGCACCTGGGCCATCAAGCCGTCGATATCCTGTTCCGCCATTACTCGCAGACCTTGCTCTGTGGTACCGCCGGGCGAGGTTACCCGTTCACGCAGAGCACCCACAGCTTCACTGCTTTCCAGCGCCATCTTGGCGGCACCCAATGCGGTTTGCAAGGTGAGCAGGTGTGCAGTTTCTGCGGAAAGTCCCAGCTGGGTGCCAGCAGTTTCCATGGCCTCCATGATGCGGAAAAAGTAGGCCGGGCCGCTGCCGGATAAGGCGGTTACGGCATCCATTTGATCCTCTTTTTCCACCCAAAGTGCCAGTCCCACGGCACGCAAAATGGATTCGGCCAGATCCCGTTGTGTGTCATTGACCTGTGCATTAGCGAACAAGCCTGTGGCTCCGGTTTGCAACAATGCCGGGGTATTGGGCATGGCCCGCACCACAGCGACCTCGCCACCGGTTTCGCCACCCAGCCAGCGGTTAAGGTCGGCGCTGCGAATGCCCGCAGCAATGGTGATTACCAGTGGCCGGTATTTCTGTACGGCAGATGCCAGCGCTTCGGCCACTGACCGTAGCATCTGGGGTTTGACCGCCAGCACTAACACGTCTGCACCGACAGTGGCCGTTACATTGTCCGCTTCGGTATTCACGCCAAAATGGCGAGCTAGAGAATCGCGGGTGCCGACGGCGGGGTCGGCCACGGTAATTTGCTTTGCGGGCAGTTTGTCTGCCAGCAGACCGCCGATGAGACTGGCCGCCATATTGCCGCCGCCGATAAATGTCAGTTTGATTTGTTTCATAATGGGTAATGGTTCACCAGATGAAGAATAAAAACAAGTTAATCCACAGTAGCTTGTGCCGCACGCGGGCCAAAAATACCGGTACCAATGCGCACGATGGTCGCGCCTTCGGCGATTGCGGCCTCAAGATCTGCGGACATGCCCATGGACAGCGTGTCCCATTCCGGCCCTGCCATCTTTGAAGCCTGTGAAAGGTTTAGCGAATGAAAGGCCTTACGCACTGTAGCAAAGGCTGCCCGTTGCGCAGCCATGTTTCTGCTGGCGGCTGGAATGGCCATTAAGCCGCGTAAACGCAAATTCGGTAGTGTGGCCACTTGCGAGGCCAATGCCGGGAGTGCATCGAGACTGACCCCGGACTTACTGGTTTCACCGCTGACATTTACCTGCAAGCATACGTTCAGTGGCGGTAAACCGGCGGGACGTTGATTATTGAGTCGCCGGGCAATTTTTATTCGGTCCACACTGTGTACCCACTGAAATAATTGTGCAATGGCCTGGGTTTTGTTGGACTGGATCGGCCCGATGAAGTGCCATTGCAAATTCAGTTCGGCCAATTGTGTTATTTTGTCCTCGGCCTCCTGTAAATAATTTTCACCAAAGGCGCTGCCAATTCCTGGTAGGGCCAGTGCCGTCAGCTCTGCCAGTTTATGTGCTGGTTGGGTTTTGCTCACCGGTAAAATCTGTACGGAGCCTGGCTCACGTCCGTACGTTTTTTCGGCAAGACGCACCCGTGCCACCAGCTTGTGCAAGCGTTGCTCGATGTCTGTCTTGCCGCAGAGGTGATTCTCAGGCATGGTCAATTTGCTTTAGGTTGCGGTATCGTTTTGCGGTATTTTATGCGACACGCATCAACGTGCCGGAATATCAAGAATTCTACACTAACGGTCGTTATGAATTGCGATTAGAGTGTGGTGTTATTAACCACCGACAATAAATATTTAATAAACCTCGTTTAAAAATAAACAGTAACGTACTGCGGGAGCCCCGATGGATATCTCTGAACTGCTGGCCTTCAGCGTCAAAAACAACGCCTCTGATTTACATCTCTCTGCTGGAGAGCCGCCGATGATTCGTGTCGATGGTGAAATTCGCCGCATTAATGTTCCTCCCATGGATCACAAAACGGTGCATGCGTTGATCTACGACATCATGAATGACCGTCAGCGCAAAGATTATGAAGAATTCCTTGAGGTGGATTTTTCGTTTGAAATCCCTGATCTGGCGCGTTTTCGTGTTAACGCTTTTAATCATCAACGCGGCGCAGGCGCAGTATTTCGTACGATCCCCAGCACTATCCTTAATTTTGAACAATTGGGTTGTCCGGCTATTTTTGCGGATATTTCCGAAACTCCGCGTGGTCTGGTGTTAGTCACTGGTCCAACCGGTTCGGGTAAGTCCACAACCCTGGCGGCTATGGTTGATTACAAAAACGATACCGACCACGGTCATATTCTTACTATCGAAGATCCAATTGAGTTTGTGCATAAATCCAAAAAATCGCTGATTAACCAGCGTGAGGTACACCGTCATACTCTGGGTTTCAATGAGGCTTTGCGTTCAGCATTGCGTGAAGATCCCGACGTGATTCTGGTGGGCGAAATGCGTGACCCGGAAACCATCCGCTTGGCGTTGACCGCCGCAGAAACGGGTCACTTAGTGTTTGGCACGCTGCATACCAGCTCTGCTGCCAAAACGATTGACCGTATTATCGATGTATTTCCTGCCGCAGAAAAAGAAATGGTACGTTCCATGTTATCGGAATCACTACGTGCGGTTATCTCGCAGACACTGATGAAAAAAGTCGGTGGTGGTCGTATTGCTGCACACGAAATTATGATCGCTAATCCGGCTATTCGTAACTTGATTCGTGAAGCCAAAGTGGCACAAATGTATTCCGCGATCCAGACCGGGCAGGGCAGTGGCATGAAAACACTTGACCAGGATTTGCAGTCATTGTTGCAAAAAGGCGTCATTACCAAGCAGGAAGCTGCTTCCAAGGCAATGAATAAAGATACCTTTATGTAAGCCAAATCCTACGGGCACATGGATTTGCATAGCAATAAGTTGTTGATCTGTATGGCGGTGTGAAATTTTTTGCTCATTGCAACCATGCGGGCTGGAAATATAAACCGCATACAGGCCGGGAATGGTTATTAAATGTGCGGATCATTTTTTTATGTACAGGCGTATAATTAGCGCAGACTTACTTTAGGGACAATCTTTATACTCATGGCGGCAAAACCATTTAATGTTATTCAGGACTTTCAGTCCTTACTGAAAAGGATGATTCGCAAAGAGGCCTCTGACCTTTTTCTCACAGCGGAACTTCCGGCCAGTTTCAAGATTAACGGCGAAATATCGCCTATTTCTGATGCACCGCTGAATGCAGATCAGGTGCGTAAACTGGCGCTTGCGCTGATGAATGAGCAGCAACAGCGTGAATTTGAACATACCCTGGAATGCAATTTTGCGATTGA
>WFQM01000323.1 GCA_015487095.1 Gammaproteobacteria bacterium
CGTCGGCAGGATTCAAACGAGGCAATGCCTTTTGTTGCCAGGCATGTCGTAGGGCACTGACCATCTTGCCCCGAAAGTGGCGTGACAGGGCTCTGACAGGAAACAGGTAATGACTTTTTGCCGGGTGCCATTCTGGTTGTTGATCGGCGGAGTCCCCGCCTGTCGATGGCTGGCCGGTCAACAGGGCACCTCCGGGTACCAGACAGTGCAGGTGGACGTGTCTACTGAGGTTTTGTCCCCAGGTATGCAGGATCGCTGTCATGCCCAATTCACCGTTCAGGCGCTTTTTGTCTGCCGCAAAGGTTTTCAGTGTGTGCCATGCCGCTGCAAACAAACACTGGTATACGACATCGTCATCGTCGTGGCATTGTACCCAGGCGTTCAGCTCATGGGGCAAGGTAAAGACCAGATGGTAGTACGGTACGGGCAGCAGCTTTTCCTGTTGTGCCTCACACCATTGTCGGGTGGCCTTTTGTTGGCATTTGGGGCAATGCCGATTGCGGCATGAGTGATAGCGGTGTTGTTGAAAATCACAGGTATCGCAGTGGATAAATTGTCCACCCAGTGCCGGGGTGCGACAGGCGGTTAAATGCCGGATAACTTTGTACCGGGCGGGGCTGATGGTGTGCTGTTGGGCGTAATTGCCCACAAATTGAGATAGGATGCCTTGCAGGGTGGGTTGTTTATTCATGGGCCTGCTCCCCGGCCAGCTCGGTGGTTCGGGAAGCCAATAAATCAACACCCACGTTCGGATCATGGTGAGGTATCCAGTGTATATAACGCATGGTGGTTCTGACATCGCTATGCCCCAGCAGGCGTTGGAGCTGATGTACCGGCATGCCGGCTTCCAGTTGATGAGTGGCATAGGCATGGCGCAGGCTGTGGATGCCGCCCTGTTTGTGGATACCGGCACGCCGTTTGGCGTTGTGGAAAAGCCGTTGTGCAGAGGTAATGCTTAAACGCCGGGTGGCTTGCTGACCATCGAATAACCAGTGCCCGGGGCGATGTGAGCGCTGGTAGTCATCCAGGTCTTGCGCCAGCGAGGGAGGCATGAGCACAAGGCGGTCTTTGGCCCCTTTGGCCTGTTCAATCCGGATCAGTTGTCGTGCGTAGTCAAGGTGTTTGACTTGCAGGTTAACCAGTTCGCTGACGCGCAGGCCGCAGCCATAACAGGTCATCAATAACATCCAGTGTTTGAAGTTGGCCAGTGCATTCACAATGGCCAGGGCTTCCTGACGGGTTAACAATTCAGGAATGCGCTGTGGTTTTTTCGGTGTTTTAATCTCATGGCCAAAATCAGCTCGTCCCAATACCTCGCGGTATAAAAATCGCAGTGCATTCAGATGAAGTCGGCAGCTGGAACCAGCGAGTTTTTTCTCTTTGGCGAGATACAAAAAAAAGGCAAGAATGTCTTCGTTACTGATCTTGTCCGGTGACTGATGATAGTGTTTTGCTAATTGGGTAACAGCATATAGATAACTTTGTTGAGTGCGTGCGGCAAATCCACGCAGTATCATGGCATCGATCATTTTTTGTCGTAAGGGAGTCATCATCTTCTCCTTGGGTGAAAGACCGGTAGTGGTCTTTAAGGAGTGTGGCTGATGATGACGTGAAGTGAATTAAGGCGAAAAAGGGTGGGGAAAAAGCTACCGCGAAGCGGTTTAGTTCAACGCCAGCATTAACCGGCGTTTTGTAGCTGTATTTTTGCTGTGCTAGGCTCTTTTAGCACAACAAAAATACTGCGGAAAAACGTCCGAGTTGAATGCTTTTGTTATACGTTTACTCATCTGATATTGGGATTGCCAGACTAGACTTGGATATTACCACGGCATTAACTATTGAGCTAAGTGCAGCGTATATTGAGTAACCAAACAAAAACAAGCACACTACGAGCATGGAGTATATATCTACTTGATCAAAGTTATTGAAATATATTTCACCTTCAAAAAATTGCTGTATATATACTCCCTTCAGAATTGATGCGGCTGTAGTAGACGCTAAACCATATGTGACGATGGCAAATGCGGAGTCAGCAAACTTACCAAAATGTTTATATATCAACCCACCAATATTGGAATTATCATCTTTGACGGATAAATAATGAACGGTAAAACTTATTACGAATGTAAGCCACAAGGTTATATTTAGGTGTTCCCACTCGAAAAACGCCCTGACAGTTTCTCTTGTTATTACTGCGTTCGATACAACCAATACGGAGACGATAACTAGGAACATTAATACCCCAAGAAGCTTCCAATTTATCTTTAAGCCATTCATGCTTGGCTCCGATTAAATTTATCAGCTTTTTCTTTATCTTCGTTATCAGACCCTTTTCCGAGTAGCGCTCCAATTAGCCCCCCAATTATTACACCTGGTACTCCGCCCGCGACCCCAACGACACCACCAAGTGCCATAGCACCAGCCGTAATATCAGACGGTTCAGCAATAACTTCATTAACGGAATATATATTTTCCCCAATACTAAAGCGCTTTGTACCTAACAAGGAAGCTAGGTGCCCTCTTGTATTAGCAGTTTGCTTTAAATGGTGTTTTTCATTTGTGGTTTTATTTACTACATACAACTTCATTTTGATAATTTCTCATCAGACGTATAACGCCAGCATTAACCGGCATGCCGTAGTGGTATTTCTTTTGTGCTAGCTCTTCCAGCACAAAAGAAATACCGCGGAGGTATGTCCGAGTTGAATGCTTTTGTGTACGCCCAGCATGGGCATGAACTAATGAGGTGAAAGTCCTCTGTAGGAAGATCACCGTCGAACACCGTGTTGTTAGTAGACGATAACTGCTAGCGAATGGCAAGGGCCAACCCGCGAGGGGC
>WFQM01000324.1 GCA_015487095.1 Gammaproteobacteria bacterium
CCGGCCAGATCGTAATCGTCACCTTCGTACATGCCAGGCATTTCGGCGGTTTCTCCCCCTACCAGCGCACAACCAGCCTGCTGGCAGCCTTCACCAATGCCGCTGATAACCGCTTCGGCCATGTTCAGCGATAGTTTGCCGGTGGCATAATAGTCGAGGAAATACAGGGGTTCGGCACCTGCGACAATAAGGTCGTTGACGCACATGGCCACCAGATCGATACCAATACTGTCGTGTTTGCCAATTTCCATGGCCAGTTTCAGTTTGGTGCCCACGCCGTCGGTGCCGGAAACCAGCACGGGTTTGTCGTAGCGGTCGGTGGGGATTTCAAACAGTGCGCCGAAGCCGCCGATACTGTCCAGTACGCCGGGGCGGCGGGTGGCTTTGGCGATGGGCTTGATGCGTTCGATGAGTTGATTGCCGACGTCGATGTCAACGCCTGCGTCACGATAGCTTAAAGAAGTGGGTTTGGCGTCGGAATTGCTCACGGGATACCTGAATAGTCGTAAAGAATGTCGGGGCGTATGTTATCAGTTTCTGGTTTCGAGAGGCGAATTTCGAGGACTTATTCCCGGTTCTTCGACTTATGTTTATGAAGGCGCTTGTATTGACTTGGCCGAGTGGCTCGCATAGCGTGCGCTTCATGTGGAAACAAAGGGTTGTGTTGTGACAACGATGACGAAAATAGGTGGTTTTGGCATTGTGCTGTTGGCCTGGCTGCTGATGGTGTTGCCGATAGCGGGTATGGCGGCAGAAGTCAGCGGTTTGTATGAGGCTGAGGTGCAGGTTTTCAGCCAAAAACGCAGTGAACGGGCGACGGCCATGGCGGCGGCATTGGCTGAGGTGGTGGTCAAGGTCAGTGGTCGGCGTGATGCCGCAGAGCTGAAAGGTGTTGCGCAGTCAATACGCCGTCCGGCCAGGTTTTTGCAGCAGTACCGGTATAGTGCGTTGTCGGCGGAGCAACGTGAGCAGGCCTTGCAGGAGGCCGCATTGAATAATGTGAGCAGGGCTGATCCGCAAATTGTGCTGTTCCATTTTGACAAGGCTGCCGTAGATAAAGTGCTGCGTGACAACGGCTTGCCTGTGTGGGGCGCGACGCGCCCGGCAACGCTGGCCTGGTTGGCAGTGCAGGACGAGGGCAAGCGTTATCTGCTGGCTGCCGATTCGCCGGAGCCTGTGCGTGAGTTGCTGGCGCGTGAGGCACAGCGTCGTGGCCTGGCCTTGTTGTTGCCGTTGATGGATTTGCAGGATCAGCAAGCACTGCCCTTTGCCGATGTATGGGGTAACTTTCGCGAGCCAATTATGCAGGCTTCGTTGCGTTATCGTACCGAGTCAGTATTGGTTGGCCGCATGTATCGCACTGTCAGTGGTGAATGGCAGGCGCAGTGGACGCTGCTGGAAGGCGGGCAAACACAATCATGGGCGGCGGCGGGCACGTTGCCGGTGGAGGTGATTGATGAGGGTGTTTCCGGTGCCATCAGGGTGTTGGCTTCGCGTTATGCGCCAGTGGCAGGAGAGCAGGCTGATTTGTTGCCGGTAACGATTATTGATGTGCGCACCTTGCGTGATTACGCACGGGTCACCCGTTATCTGAAGTCCCTGCAACAGGTGGAACATGTACAGGTCGCACAGGTGGATGCCGATCAGGTCACCTTTGAGCTGGATGTGGAAGGTGGTCCTGAAGCTATTGCCCAGACCATTGCATTGGGGCATGTGTTGCAACGTTATCAGCCACCGATGACGGCGAATGGGGAGCTGATCAGCTGGACAAAAAGAAATACGCAGACTTATCAGCTGCTTCCTTAAGAGGAAACTGGTGAAAACTTGACGTCATGGAACTGAGTCAACTGCCCAACGCTATCAGCATCATCCGTATGTTTCTGGTGGTGCCCGTAGTGTGGAGCTTGCTGCAACTGGAATTCGGTATGGCGCTGGTATGGATTGCAGTGGCGGGTTTTTCTGATGGGCTGGATGGTTTTCTCGCCAAGCATTACGGCTGGCAGAGTCGTCTGGGTTCCATACTCGATCCGCTGGCCGACAAACTGTTGTTGGTATGTTCGTTTATTACCCTGACCTGGCTGGGGCTGGTGCCCCTGTGGTTGCTGTTCGCTGTATTGATACGGGATTTGTTGATTGTTATCGGCGGGGTGGTTTTTCATTACACGCTGGGCCGTTTCGAAATGCAGCCCTCGCGCATCAGCAAGCTGAACACTGTCATGCAGATTGTCTTCGTGCTGGCAGTGGTGTTTTATCACGGTGACTTTGCTTTCACGCCCTGGGTTATTGAAGCGTTGTCCTATATCGTGCTTGCTACCACGGTGTTGAGTGGTCTGGATTATGTTTTGGTGTGGGGTCAGCGGGCATACAAAGCCATACGGGAAAAAAACTGATGCAAGCCGCATATGTTTAAATTTGTCGTCATTACACAGAGTTTTTATACATGTTAAACGATTCACAAAAGTGGTTATTGCTCGCCGTTATGTTAACGACGGGTTTTTTAATTTATCTGCTGGCCCCTGTGTTAACTCCTTTTTTGATGGCGGCGTTATTGGCGTACTTGGGTGATCCGCTAGTGGATCGCATGGAAGCAAAAGGTTTGCCGCGTACGGTGGCGGTAGTGGTGATATTTGTATTGCTGTTATCCGTATTGGCGGGGGCGATGTTACTGTTGATACCTGCGCTGCAACAACAGCTTGCTTCTCTTGCCAAAGCTTTGCCGACGTATATTGATTGGTTGCAAACACACCTGACACCCTGGCTGAAACAAACTTTCGGTGTGGACGCTGCGCTGTTGGATTGGTCAATGCTCAAATCCGCCGCACAGAAAAACTGGTTACAAGTGGGTGGCGCGGCAGGTGGTGTCATGTCCTGGCTGTCCTCATCCGGCATGGCAATGCTGGCCATATTGGCAAATCTTGTATTGATTCCGGTGGTGACATTTTATTTGTTGCGAGACTGGGATCATCTGGTAACACGGGTGCGGGAATTGTTACCCCGTAAATGGGAAGGCACCGTAGTACAGCTGGCCAGGGATTCCGACACCGTGTTGGGTGCTTTTTTACGGGGCCAGTTATTGGTGATGCTGGCATTGGGTGCCGTCTATTCACTGGGGCTGTGGTGGATCGGTCTGGAGCTGGCGCTGATTATTGGTGTGGTAGCGGGAATAGTAAGCTTTGTGCCGTACCTCGGGTTTATTATTGGTATTCTGCTGGCGGGCATTGCGGCGATGATGCAATTTCACGAAATATACTATTTGCTATTGGTGGCATTGGTTTTTGGTGTCGGTCAGGCTTTGGAGGGGATGTTATTAACACCATTGCTGGTAGGCGATAAAATAGGTCTTCATCCGGTTGCGGTTATTTTTGCCGTGATGGCGGGTGGCCAGCTGTTCGGTTTTGTCGGCGTCATGCTGGCACTGCCCGCCGCAGCGGTGATTATGGTGTTATTGCGTTATGCGCATCAGCAATACCAACAAAGTAAACTGTATGCTGACCCGTAAATTTTTAGGGTGAGCAGCGTGCTCACAGAACAAATACCTCTGCGTTTTGCTTGGCGGGATGGTCTGTCATTTGACAATTATTTTTCGGATGAGGAAAGCGCGGAAATAATACATCATCTGCGAGGCATTGCGGCAGGCGATACTGCCGCCGAACAGTTCCTGTTTTTATGGGGAGGTAGCAGCGTTGGTAAAAGCCACTTGCTGCAAGCCGCCTGTCAGCTCGCTGCGGAACATCAACGTACCGTGGCTTATTTGCCAATGGTGGACTTGGCAGAATTATCCCCCGAAATTTTTGATGGTCTGGAACAAATGTCACTGGTGTGTATTGATGACCTGCAACTCATTGCAGGTAACGCTCAGTGGGATGAGGCTCTGTTTCATTTTTATAACCG
>WFQM01000325.1 GCA_015487095.1 Gammaproteobacteria bacterium
GGCACCTCTGCTTCAGCCCGTCTTCGCCCGTTCTTCAATCACAAAAGCTCGAAATAGAACGACTATTCCTGCACTTTTGTTCAATCAGAACGAACGAATACGAACTAAATCAGAGCGCCACTTATATAAGTTATTGTGTTCCATTCCTTAAAAGATTTATGAGGATAAAGCGATCGGACTTTTCCTGTCATTTCAGATAACAGGTTCCACTTTACATCACACCCTTTCCACTATCGCCAGCACTTCTTTTTCAAAGCCTGAAAAATTGACGTGTTTTCCTGGACATGATTTGGTTGTTTCTGGATCGTGGCGATGGAAGTTGAGTTTTGCTGTGCTAATTCCGGCGTACTTCATCAGGACTGCAACAGCAAAGATACCGTGGGATCGTTCAAATTGACTCTGGCCCATATTAATTACCTTAAGTTGTAATGTTTACATCTTGGCAAAAGTCAGGGATATCAAAAGGGCCATTACTTGATATTCATTCCAACTAAAAAATGGAAATTAAATAACTCATACAATTGGCATCTCTATTCCAGCCTGTCTTCGCCCGTTTCTCAATCACAAAAACTCGGAATAGAACGACTATTTCTGCACTTTTGTTTAATCAGAACAAACGAATATGAACTCAATCAGAGCGCCACTTACTAAGTTATTTAATTTCCATTCCTAAGTCATAACCCCAATAAATTTAGTCCCGCCACCTTTGTTGTGGTTACCACCAGATCCCCGCCCGCCTTTATTTTCTCGAACAAGGGTTACCTTTTTAGCGATTAAGCCTTCCTTAACTGGATGACACTCAAACTCAACAGTTGTTCCAGCCTTTAAATACTGGCATCGAACAAGGTCTGATTTACGAATTAATATGTCTGGGCCTGATCCATTGTCAAGGAATCCGTATTCTTTATCTTTGAGCCATTTTTTAACTACAGCTTGCAATTTTCACCTCTAAAACTTATTAGCCTTTATTTCAATGTTGCAAGTATGCCCAATAGCAGCCACTTACAAATAATTTTTAACTTCAGCATTAATACTTGTCAGAAACTTTATACTCGGCACTTTGCCGCCCTTAATAGCAATTTATTTTCAATGGGTACATATTTTGATGCCGCTTTGATTAATGAGTTCGCTGTAAATCGAGGAACACCATAGACCTCTACCGGAACGCTGTAATCCGTTTGAATTTTTGTGACGAGCAAATCGAAATCGCCATCCCCGGAAGCTAATACCACTAAATCTGCTTCTTTCGCGTATTCCATAGCATCAAGGGTTATCCCAACATCCCAATCGCATTTGGCAGAACCATCAGATCTTTGTATATAGGGCTTTAGCTTCACCTCGAAGCCTATCGCTCTAAGAATATTCTGAAATTGCCTTTGTTTTTCATCACCCCGATCAGTGGTATAGGCAATAGCTTTCATGACATTTCTATTTTTCGTCACTCCAGCCCAGAACGCGTTATAGTCAAAATTGCAATTGTGAGCTTGCTTTGTTGTATAGTAAATATTCTGGACATCAACAAGTATAATCACTTTTTCCATCGGTTCTCTAAATCCTGGTACTGCGACTCATATGCCTAAGCCCGGCGGTAAGCGGCAGACCACAGCGATGCGAGGTTTGTGCTATTCAGCACAAACAAGCACCACAAAGGGCCGTCCGCTTAACCTGTTATGTGCCGGTGCTTACGAAAACCGGTTTAATGACTAGAGTTAGACTGCCACCACCTTATTAGCGCACGGCCCTTTTTGGCCTTCCCCAACTTCATATTCCACTTTCTGACCATCACTCAAGGTTGCATAGCCACCGCCAGCTTGGATTTCAGAATGATGAACAAACAAATCTGCACCACCATCATCTGGAGCAATGAAACCAAAACCTTTATCCGCGTTGAACCATTTTACTGTACCTGTACTCATGTCGTATTTTCCTTTGTGTATTTAATATTCGTTGACTTCAGTTGCTTTTTATGTATTGCCAGCTGTTGCCGCTTTATCATCATTTCCTGATGTAGGTTGAACATCCTGTGGCTTACTATCGTTTACCCCTGCTTTTTGCAAGCGCTTTTCTTCCTTTTTTTTCCTTTTCGCGATTTCCTTCTGGCGCTTTTCAAATGCGTAATTGGGTTTAGCCACTCGTATTCTCCTCTACATAATTCCAGGATTAGATCTGTAAGAATACAGCATTTTCCAACCGATTTCGCTCTACATAGTACAGAAACCCATCAGAGGACGAATCGAAAGACGCCGGAAAGCCGGTGTGGTGCATAGCAATAGCAGTCGAACTCCAGGTGTAATGCTCATTTACCCGCAGCCACTTCATCATATTCAATGAACTCTGCCCGGCCTGATTTCCTCCCAATGACTGGAAAATTGTCGCTCTTCACGCGCCATTCTGGTGGTAATAAATTCAGGCACAACGATTTCCAACAATTCCGCATGCGGCGCCTCAGTCAGCGTGACGGGCTCTACTGTTGCCCCCCCCGCAGCCCTTAAACGGCCCGCTGCGTACTGTCATGCCCTGCTGCGCCTGGTCGCTGGAGAACAGGCAGCGCATGTGTCCGCTCGCCGGGGGTGCAGGATATGATCCACCGTCACCCGTACGCGCAAGGTTTGTTCGGCATCGGTAGTGATCGCACAAACCTCCGATAACCTCTGTCCGTAATAATTAACTAACCCCATTAATTATATTCTCAATATGGTTTTTATTAGTGCAATATCAAGTCCTTGACCCCTTTTTCTATGTACTGCCTAGAGTACATCTATTCAATTTCTTCGATATACGTACGAAGGATCGGCACCTGAACATACATTGATTTACCATTTACTTTTGTCCAAAAGTAATAATAGCCTTTGGCGGGCTCTGTAGTTACTTTTCCTCCCCTGACCACCCACGACTTTACGTGGGACCCATCTGCATAGGTAACCTTGTAGTTACCTTCCAGCCATGTGACGCCAAGTCGTGAAATTTTGTTTTGCTGCTCTTCGGTACACCCAGCCAATATTGCTACGAAGATAACCAGCAATACACTAATAATCAGAGATTTTTTCTTTTTCATAGCTTCTATACTCATTTATTCCAATGTGTTTGTACACGACGCTCGACAACTAATGTTCTCATGAAAAATAACATTTTTGATAGACTACTCATCGTTCCTTTTGCATTCCTTCTCCCAGCTTCAGGTAATCCTCCTGTTTCTATACCCGTAGCGATTGAGATTTAGGTCTAATTACACGCCCTATTTCCTCCATGGCCGCGTTGAAACTCCTTGCAATAGAACGACTATTACGCGTCATTTCGCCTCGCCATGAAGAAAATATGACGCACACTTAAACCTAAATCCCAAACGCCACGGGTATATTCTATGATTCATATCCGTGACAACTCTGGTTAATTTTGTAAGCGTCATTCTTATTCCCGGGTTACAGGTTGTTTTGCTAAAATAGGAAAGTAATAGACCGCGAACACCATAAAGGCCAGCCCCCACATAAGCTGTGAGATAAAAATCCAAGTATTGTAATACTGAGTCGCAAAAAGAGGTAACGCGACACGAACAACACCACCGACAAGCACCAGCAGGAACACCGGTCCCAGTAAATACGGTGGGTTAAAGACATCACGCCCAGTGTGGCCAAGCGATATGCGGGCCATCATGCCAATGGTCACCATGCCAATACCACCATAGGCAAAAGCATGTACCGCCAACATGGGATCTGTATTCAGAAAATAGGCTGAAGCGTTCAAAGCAAACCCAACAATAATCCAACCATAGCCAATATAGAGAACCCATAGCAGGGGTTTTTTCCAAATTCCCCGGGTATGCCAACCAACCAATCGTACCGCATGAATAACCGCTAACGAGATTGCGGCAACAGCAGCGTACAAAGACAACGGATAATAAACTTCAGTCACAAGAAACACGAGCATCAGCACAATGCTCACGAAATTAATCCATAAATGATCCCGAAGTTTGACAGGATGACCAACGCCCTTTTCAATAAAGAATGGAATCACCCTGTGCCCCATCAGCATGATCAGTGAAATAGTGATGTACAGGCCGGTATAGAGCCCCATGCGAATACCGTTGTCCAAAAGATTGAACAGCCCAAGGTAGAACAAAACATTCCCGGCAAAAAGAAGAACCAGCATTGACCAGATACCCATCTGCTTCCATTGTTTTACCCTGGCTATGGGTAACAACACCAGTATACAAACCAGCAGATTAAAAAGCAGATCGAAAGCCGCCATAACCAGCAGGGCATTATTAAATGGCAGGTAGGGCATCACCCTCGCCATCCCCCATATCACAACAAGTATCAATAAAGGAAAACCATGAATGGTTTGAATACCTGTCCAGTTTTTAACAGCCGTTAACAGAAAGCCAGTGATAACGGCTATGCTATAACCGTAGATCATTTCATGGGCATGCCAATGAACACCGGTAAGTCTGGCGTCGGGCAATATGGTTAGATTGTATTGGTAGAACTGTATCCATAGGACAACAGAAATAATCGCGAACATGCTGCCCAATAAGAAAAATGGCCTGAAGCTCAGATCGAACAATGCGTATCGTGATGTAGCTGGTGGTTCGGTGATTTTCATGGATTGCTCACTCTAGCAGGTCGGCTTCACGTATTCTCTGGAAGTTTGCAACTATCTTCATA
>WFQM01000326.1 GCA_015487095.1 Gammaproteobacteria bacterium
GCCAAGGCAATCAGCGAAAAGCTGGAAGCTGGAAAAAGTTATGCCATTGATGATGCGTTAGCCCTGCTTAAGGATTTACCCCCAGCAAAATTTTCGGAGTCCGTTGACGTAAGTGTCAATCTGGGTGTGGATGCCCGCAAGTCTGATCAGGCCGTGCGTAGCGCCACCGTGTTGCCGAATGGTACCGGTAAAACCGTGCGTGTTGCGGTGTTTACTCAGGGACCCAATGCCGATGCTGCCAAAGAGGCGGGTGCTGACATCGTGGGCATGGACGATCTGGCTGCGGAAGTAAAAAAAGGCAACATGGATTTTGATGTGGTCATTGCTTCCCCAGATGCCATGCGCGTGGTGGGCCAGCTCGGCCAGATACTTGGCCCTCGTGGTTTGATGCCAAACCCTAAAGTGGGCACGGTGACGCCTGACGTGGCCACCGCAGTGAAAAATGCGAAAGCGGGTCAGGTGCGTTATCGCATCGACAAAGCCGGTATTATTCATTGTCCCATCGGCAAACTTAGCTTCGAAGTGCCCGCTCTGCGTGAGAATCTTGAAGCCCTGCTGGCAGATTTGCTGAAGGCTAAGCCCAGCTCTGCCAAAGGTGTGTATATGAAAAAAGTGACCATATCCAGCACCATGGGTCCGGGTGTAGTGGTGGATAAATCGTCGCTGCCGATCTAGGTTGCCGCGATACAACAAAACAGAATTTGAGGGTACGGTTTTTTTAGACACATGTCCTGAAAAAACCGTTGCCGTCAAAGACCGTAGGTGTGAGGTGGATGTGTTTTTTATCCGCTGAGCTTAATGACGACAGTCAGCCTGCGCAGATGGTGTTTCCCTGGTAAATTTTCCTGGGTCACGCTGTATAAAGAGTGTCGGTGAAAACCGGCACGTAGTACAAGCGGGAAAGACAAACGTCTAACCCATTCTTTGTTAATAAAACAGTGTTAACGACTGGAGGTGTTTCAGTGGCTCTGAATTTAGATCAGAAAAAAGCAGTCGTCGCCGAAGTCGCCGAAGTCGCAGCTAATGCGCATTCTGCTATTGCCGCCGAGTATATTGGTCTGACAGTGGATGACATGACAGCTTTGCGTGTGAAAGCCCGTGAAGAAAATGTCTATTTGCGCGTAGTAAAAAATACCCTGGCGCGTCGCGCATTTGAAGGCACTGACTTCGAATGTATGAGTGATGCCATGGTAGGTCCATTGGTTTTGGCGTTCTCGCAAGAAGACCCTGGTGCCGCTGCCCGTGTTATTTCCGATTTTGCAAAAGGAAATGACAAACTGGTGGTGAAGCTGGTTTCTATTAGCGGGCAGTTGCTGGATGCAGGCGATATTAAACGTCTGGCCAGTATGCCAACCAAGGATCAGGCAATCAGCATGCTGATGTCGGTGATGAATGCACCGGTAGAGAAGCTGGCACGTACGTTGAACGAAGTGCCGAGCAAGCTGGTTCGTGTGATAGCTGCGGTTCGTGACCAAAAAGATGCTGCATAATCGTTTTAAACGACATGCGCGCATTTTTTTACGACGATTTGCGATTTATTGTTGAAAACAAAAAACACTTATTTTCGGGCAATTAAAAGCTCGATGAGTTGAAAGTATTAGGAGATTGATATCATGGCTGTGAGTAAAGACGATATTCTGGAAAGCATTTCAAACATGACCGTCATGGAAGTGGTGGACTTGGTTGAAGCAATGGAAGAAAAATTTGGTGTGTCTGCAGCGGCTGCTGTCGCTGTTGCTGCTCCTGCTGCTGCTGACGCCGGTGCTGCTGCTGAAGAGCAGACCGAATTTGATGTAATGATGACTAGCTTCGGTGGCAACAAAGTTGCGGTGATCAAGGCTGTTCGTGGCATTACCGGTCTGGGGCTTAAAGAAGCCAAGGGCATGGTAGAAAGCGCACCGGTTGCAGTGAAAGAAGGCGTTGAAAAGGCCGAAGCTGAAGAAGTCAAAAAGACGCTGGAAGAAGCTGGCGCACAAGTCGAGCTTAAATAAGACTCGCTTGTTGAGTGCTGAAACCCGGGGCTCTTTCTTGTTTCAAGAAGCCCGGTCAGACTTCTCAACAGCGGCATTGGCTGGTGACTTTTGTCACCGGCCTTTTGTCGCTACTGAGAAGCGTTATTCGTTGATGGCGCGCTTGTGCGTCATCGGGTTGTCATAATAGAGGAACGCAGATGGCTTACTCCTTCACTGAAAAGAAACGTATCCGTAAAGATTTCGGCAAGTTTCCTAAAGTCATGGAGGTACCGTACCTGCTGGAAATCCAGCTGGCGTCGTACCGTAAATTTCTCCAGACCGACGTGCCTTTGGCGGAACGTGGTGACTATGGATTGCATGGTGCTCTGAAAAGCGTGCTGCCTATTGTCAGTTATTCCGGCAGCGCGGGTTTGGAGTATGTTGATTATCGTCTGGGTACCCCGACGTTTAATGTGAAGGAATGCCAGCTGCGTGGCATGACTTATTCCGCGCCATTGCGCGTGACGGTCAAATTGATCATTTACGATAAGGATTCCAAGAAAAATCCAAAGCCGATCAAGGAAATCCGTGAGCAGGAAATTTACATGGGTGAAATTCCCCTGATGACTGACAACGGTACCTTTGTGATTAACGGTACTGAGCGCGTTATTGTTTCCCAGCTGCATCGTTCGCCAGGTGTATTTTTTGATCACGACAAGGGTAAGACCCATTCTTCGGGCAAGTTGCTCTATCATGCCCAGGTGATTCCTTATCGCGGTTCCTGGTTAGACTTTGAGTTTGATCCCAAAGATCTGGTGCATGTGCGTATTGATCGTCGTCGAAAACTGCCTGCTACGGTTATCTTGCATGCTTTGGGATATAGCGATGAAGAAATTCTGGCGATGTTCTTCGAAAATGATTCCTTTACGCTAGGTAAAGAGGAAGCCAAGTTGAAGCTGGTGCCTGAGCGCCTGCGGGGTGATACCGCTGCCTATGACATCAAAATCAAAGGCAAAGTTATTGCGGAAAAAGGGCGTCGCATCACTGCGCGTCATATCAAGGAACTTGAAAAGGCCGACATCAAAACGTTGCCTGTGCCGTTTGAGTATTTGATTGGCAAAGCTCTGGCGAGCGCCGTGGTGGACAAGGAAAGTGGTGAAATCGTTGCCAATACCAACGAAGAAATCACCGAAGAGTTGTTGGTTAAACTACAGGAAGCCGGAGTCAAAAGCATTGAAACGGTTTACACCAACGACCTTGATCGTGGTCCGTTCATTGCAGATACTCTGCGTGCAGATAATTCCACTAATGACCTCGAAGCCAAGGTGGAAATCTATCGCATGATGCGTCCTGGTGAACCACCTACCAAGGATGCTGCCGAGACTCTGTTCCAGAATCTGTTTTTTAATCCGGATCGTTATGATTTGTCCTCTGTAGGCCGTATGAAGTTTAACCGCCGTCTCGGTCGTGTGGAAAACACGGGTGATGGTGTATTGAGCCCGGACGACATTGTCGATGTGCTGAAAATGCTCATCGATATTCGTAACGGCAATGGTGTAGTGGATGACATCGATCATCTGGGTAATCGTCGTGTACGTTCTGTTGGCGAGATGGCAGAAAACCAGTTCCGCGTTGGCTTGGTGCGCGTGGAACGTGCAGTGAAAGAACGTTTAAGTATTGCCGAAAGTGAAGGCCTGATGCCACAGGATCTGATCAACGCCAAGCCAGTGTCTGCTGCCATCAAGGAGTTTTTTGGCAGCTCGCAGTTATCGCAGTTTATGGATCAGAACAACCCGTTGTCGGAAGTCACCCACAAGCGTCGTGTCTCGGCCTTGGGCCCAGGTGGTTTGACTCGTGAACGTGCCGGTTTTGAAGTGCGGGATGTTCACCCAACGCATTACGGTCGTGTCTGTCCCATCGAAACACCTGAGGGTCCGAATATCGGCCTGATTAACTCGCTGGCAGTGTATGCGCGTACCAACGATTATGGTTTCCTGGAAACGCCGTATCGCAAAGTAATCGATGGCGTAGTGACGGGTGATATTGAATACCTGTCTGCCATCGAAGAAGGTCAGTATGTGATTGCCCAGGCGAATATCACGCTCGATAAAAAAGGTAAGCTGATTGATGACATGGTGGCGGCTCGTCATTTGAATGAAACCACCATGTCCTTCCCGGGCAAGGTGGATTACATTGATGTGTCACCACGACAGATTGTATCCATCGCCGCAGCGCTGATCCCGTTCCTTGAACATGATGACGCCAACCGCGCACTCATGGGATCGAACATGCAGCGTCAGGCTGTGCCAACCTTGCGTGCCGATAAACCGCTGGTGGGTACGGGTATTGAGCGTTGTGTTGCTATTGACTCGGGTGTCACCGTAATTGCCTCGCGTGGTGGTCTGGTGGATATGGTGGATGCCAGCCGTATCGTGGTGCGTGTCAATGATGATGAAACCGCTGCGGGTGAGCCCGGTGTGGATATTTACAATCTGACCAAATATACCCGTTCCAATCAGAATACCTGCATTAACCAAAAGCCGCTGGTAAAACCCGGTGATGTGGTGGCGCGTGGTGATGTGCTGGCCGATGGCCCGTCCACTGACATGGGTGAACTGGCATTGGGCCAGAATATGCTGGTGGCCTTCATGCCTTGGAATGGTTACAACTTTGAGGATTCCATTCTCATCTCCGAGCGTGTGGTGAAGGAAGATCGTTACACCACCATTCATATCGAAGAACTCACCTGCATGGCGCGGGATACCAAACTGGGTTCGGAAGAAGTGACCAGCGATATTCCCAACGTGGGTGAAGGCGCGCTGGCCAACCTGGATGAAGCGGGTGTGGTGTATGTGGGTGCCGAAGTGCGGCCAGGGGATATCCTGGTGGGCAAGGTAACACCGAAGGGTGAAACCCAGCTGACACCAGAAGAAAAACTGCTGCGCGCGATCTTTGGCGAAAAGGCTTCGGACGTGAAAGATACGTCGTTGCGTGTGCCGTCGGGCATGGATGGCGTGGTTATCGACGTGCGTGTGTTCACCCGTGACGGTGTGGACAAAGACACTCGTGCCCTGCAAGTGGAAGAATCAGATCTCGTTTCGGTGAAGAAAGATTTGCAGGACGAGTACCGCATCATGGAAGACGACATCTACCAGCGTGCGGAAAAACTGCTGTCTGGTAAGGTTGCCGATGGTGGTCCGAACCAGCTGAAAGCCGGAGCCAAGGTGACTAATGCCTACCTCGCTGAAATCGAGCGCGGGAAGTGGTTTGAAGTGCGCCTGCGCAATGAAGATGCCAATACGCAATTGGAAAAACTCTCTGCTCAATTGACGCGTCATCGCGAAGAAATGGATGCCAAGTTTGAAGAGCAGAAGCAGAAAATCACTTCGGGTGATGATCTGGCACCGGGCGTACTGAAGATGGTCAAGGTGTACATGGCCGTGAAACGTCGCATTCAACCGGGCGATAAAATGGCCGGTCGTCATGGTAA
>WFQM01000327.1 GCA_015487095.1 Gammaproteobacteria bacterium
AAACCGTAACTGTTAAATGAGCGGCTACGCTGAAAAGTATGACGCCAATACACCTGCGCCAACGTCGTGGTTCCCTTGATGCCAAACGGCTCCAAAGCAGCACCCAGTGAATAATTATTTTTACTGGCACCGATACCAAAAATATTATCAGGACCAAATGCATGACGCTCATAATTCAACGCCGCATAAGCGCCATTATTCGGATCAATGGTTTTCGACAAACTGACGCTGAGTTTATCAATGGCATTCAGCGGATTGTTCCAGTGAACATCCAGACGTGTACGAAACTCACCGGTAAACTCCGAACCGTAATTATCCGCATGCACCCGACTATCAACCGTCTTTTCCTCGATAACCGACACCAGCAAATCAGTCTCACCCGGATGTACCCCCGGTCGGAAAACCGCAAATGTCGTCAAGCCCGGATAATCATTAAGCGCCAACATAGCGGTCTCGATATCCTCCTTGATCACCGGCTCACCGAGCAGCCCCTCAAAAGGACGTAACATCTGCTCACGCCGATAATCCCGGTTTTTCTCAATCGTCACATTACCCAACACCCCTTCGAGAATGCGCAGACTGACAACCCCCTGCAAAATCGTCTGCGGAGGAATCACCACCCGCACCAGAATAAAACCCCGATCCCGGTAATATTGAGCCACCTGAGCGGCAATCTCTTGCAGTTGATGCAGAGTCAGACTGTCCTTCGCCCCAGCCTTTTTACGCATGGCCTGAATTTTTTCCTCCAGCGCAGCCAGACTGTTAACCAGACTCTCATCACCGGCCATATTTTCGATGTCTTTCAGTATCCGGGCACGCTCTGTGGGGGTTATCTTTCCGCTGGAAGACAGATTATTTTTTGCCAATATTGCCAGACGTTTCTGCTCCACAAACGCTTCCAGCTCTGTGCGCAAAATATCCTGCTCCGGACGATCAACCACACCCGCAAGCTGAATTTTACTCACTGAAAGGCGTGTTTCATCAGCTGCCTTGAGCTGCCCGGACACCGGCTCCTCCACCGGTTTGGCCGGAGGCCGGGCAAGAAAACGTCGCATATTTGGCGGAACAGGCGCGTTGAATTGTTGACCCGCCTGTGCACCGCCGGGTTTTGCTGCATCACGCTTCGGTGTACCGGATTGATCAGCCATGACAGGATTACCGACCAACCAAACTAGCAAACAGCCATACACAACACGCAGACACAACGAAGCCATGGGACGAATACACCGCTCCCTGTGTACATCATTAAAGAATGGTTGACGGTAAAAATTCAGCAAATGACTACCCGCAAGCCTCTTTCTGTCAGTACAAGCTGACTGCTTATTAATCGTTTTGTCGGCGCTAACGACTTGATTTCACAAGCTGATGCAGGTTTGGTGCCAGATTAATGGCATCGATATGGCCATGATTAGTGGCGTGCTGAAATAATAAAAAGGAAGAAAAGAAAACACAGGAAGTTACACCTGTTATACAGGGTATAAAATTATGTGCTGGTTAAAAAACGTGCCAACAATAACTTTTCTACACGGGATGAAGCGCTCCGAAGTTTTGCTGATAAACGATAGGTTTATTCTCGAACTTTCCAAATAAACATGTTGCACACAACATCGAAAAAAATTGGAGCTGTGAAGAGGATGGTGAACTATACCCCTCATGGCGAGGCGAAATGACGCGGAATAGTCGTTCTATTGCAAGGAGTTTCAACGCGGCCATGGAGGAAATGGGCATGCACACGACCTAAATCTCAATCGCTACGGGTATATAATTCACAAATCAAAATATTTTTGTTGGTTTTTCTATCCCTTACAAAAATAAGGTGCAAATCGCTTTAAAATCGACAGGTCAGATCTTGTATTTTACTTATCTCATAACACAAGAGGAGTCGTTGCTTGATATTGCACAGCAGCAAGATGAAGGGGTCAAAAGTCACTTTATTTATTATTATAGCAATCGGAAAAATATACTATTACCTATCCCCATAAAAATTATTTTATTGAAAACGCGACCTGCCCCCTCGGTACTTGTGATACCTTTGGTTTTCTATTGGCTCTTATCTAACTCTAGCAAATAAGGCGCGACAACCCCTTCATACTCTTTCTTTTTTTCGTTCGATAAACTCTGCCACCCTGTCACCTCACCACGACAGCTTATAGAACCACACATGCACCTCACAGGAAAATAGTCGATTTTATAATTTCTCATTGCATAATCGAAAGTTATTTCTTCATTAATGCTGATGTCCTTTATTGTGACATAATCATGGGCACCCGTTGCATTAACACTGATACCACAATTAGGTCCACAGGAGTGGTTAACCTTGGTTATCAGTCCACCGTGAAAAGCGTATTCATTTTTGCCAACCTGTGAGGCATGTGAGTGATTCCCATCGAGCATTTTCTCAATAACGCCAACCATTACTATGTCACCAACCTTAAATGATTTGGTGGCAAAAATACCCTCTCCTTTCCCAGAAGTTTCTCTTAGTTCAAACCCTATTATCATAATTTACCTTTTATCCTGAACATTACAAAAAAATCTAACGCTCGCACTACACCAGCCACGCCGCTTTTGGCATCGGCTGGATGCGTTGTGTGTAGGCCCAGCATGGGCATGAATCAATGAGGTGAAAATTTTCTGTCGGACGACCGCCGACCGTTGGTGATTATATAGCTAGTGGACGCTAACTACCAGAGCTAACTTAAATCGCTGGAACCAGACTCGATTGAGTTGATTTTCAAGCCTGTATTCCTCCATAGTCAATTCATAGATGCAAATTAGACACATTCGAAATGTCTGCTGACTGGCCGAAAAGATCAGTATTTTATTAGCTGATGTTACTCACCCCAATAATGAATCACTGGCTGATAGCTTTTACATGACGCTACAGCTCGCATTCTGACTGAAGCCTGCGCAATATCAAAAGCTCTTGGGCAATCGCTCCAGTGTATTGGGAGGTGAAGTTATGTTGTCGTGGTACTGACAAGTGGTGTGCTATAAGCGCAAAGACGCAAAGTTTTTAGTGTTTTTCTCTGCGTCCTTTGCGCCTCTGCGACCTCTGCGTTAAATACACGGTGATTCTTAAAACAGATATTTTAGCGCTTAATTCACGTTTGAGGTCTGCGTAACATCAGTTATTAGCCAATTATTAATTGCATATTGTACGACAAAGGGGGTTACCGTAGGTTGGTGGTGAGCTTGCGAACCCCAACGTGCCCAATGCTGT
>WFQM01000328.1 GCA_015487095.1 Gammaproteobacteria bacterium
TCTACCAGTATGAGTTTTGTTTCTGCGGCGGCTATGTCGGCGGGCGTGGTTGAACAGTTGGGGTTACAAAAAATGATTGGCGTGGTGAAAAACTGTCGCAATATCAAAAAACAGGATTTGATTCATAACCATTACACACCGCATATTGAAGTTGATTCGCAGACCTATGAAGTGCGCGCTGACGGTGAATTGTTAACCTGTGAACCGGCTACTGTATTGCCCATGGCGCAGCGTTATTTTTTGTTTTAAAAAATGGGTAGGTTGGGGTGAGGCACGAACCCCAACATGTTCATGACACAGAGCAGGAATATTTTTTAGCGTTTAAAGAAACCGGGAAAACAAGAATAAAACCCAACGCAGAGACGCGAAGATGCAGAGAGCGCAAAGAGTTAAGAGAATAGCGAACAGAAAAAAATATCTTTGCGTTCTCTGCGTCTCAGCGCCTTTGCGTTAGATTTTATCGCTCGACAGACTGGGGTGACCTGCATAGGGTTTTGGTGACAGCTTGTTACTTTGGCGCGTTGGGGTTCGTGCCTCACCCCAACCTACACACTTATTATTTTTTAGAGGTTGTTGATTTACACCATGATCGAATTAACCCATATCGTTAATGACAAACACTCTGCTGATGGTCAGCTAACCCTGCCCATTGAACAACGTGTGCGCAGCCGTCTGCGTGCCAGACTGGATGACGGGCGGGACGTTGGTCTGTTTTTACCGCGCGGTACTCTGCTGCGAGGGGGGGATCAGCTGGGCAATGATGACGGTCTGGTCATTGACATAAACGCTGCCCCGGAAACGGTCTCTACCCTGCACAGTGATGACCCTACCCTGCTGGCCCGTGCTGCCTATCATCTGGGCAATCGCCATATTCCCCTGCAAGTGGAAAAAGGATGGTTACGTTATCAGCACGATCATGTGCTGGACGACATGCTGCGACAAATGGGACTTGAGCCGGTTGTTGAGCAAGCCCCTTTTGAGCCAGAGGCCGGTGCTTATCAACAGGCTGCCGAAGGTCATCATCACTCACATACTCATTCACACAGTCACGAATAAAGGAGCATCCAATGCGCATTTTGCACACAACACCCGGAAAAAAATTACTGTTTGCCGTTAGCGCTGTCCTGATATCGCCACTGGCACAGGCGCATGACAACAGCCAGTCAACGGGGCTGCTTGCCCATATCTGGGCCCACGGCGTTGAACTGGCCAACACAGGTGTCGTTGTTGGGTTTTTAGGGGGTGTCACTCTACTTGCAGGCCTGTTTTTTGCCGCGCGCTTGCGGAGCAGAGCAACCGTCGCAAACCATGGCTGACATGGGGCGTACTGACCCGGGCCTGCCCGGTCTGCGCCTGTTGCAACTGATCAGCCCCAACCTGCCCACCGGTGCCTTTACTTATTCACAGGGGCTGGAGTGGGCGGTTGAGTGTGGCTGGATACAAAATCGGGACAATACCCGACACTGGCTGCAATCTGTACTGGATGACAGTCTGCAAACCCTCGAACTGCCGATTCTGATTCGGCTGTTTAATGCCGCAGGCAATAACAGTCATTCAGAATTTCAGCATTGGACACACTGGCTGTACGCCAGCCGGGAAACCGCCGAACTGCGCAATGAAGAACAACAGCGCGCACGCGCCCTGCTGATGGTCCTCAGACAGTTACCGGACAGTGAACACTGGCCAGAGCTGGAAGACTGGCAATCCTCACTCAGGCGGTGTCAGCTGGCCGGTTACGCCTTGGCTGCGCAGCGCTGGCAGATTCCCCTGGAGGACTTGCTCGTGGGTTACACCTGGAGCTGGCTGGAAAACGCGGTGGCGGCGGCCATCAAACTGGTGCCGCTGGGACAGACCGAAGGCCAATCGTTGTTGTACCGTTTCAGCACGGAAATTAACACCGCTGTCGAACATGCCCTCGCGCTGGACGATGATGCCATTGGTGCCAGTACCCCGGCTCTGGCCATTGCCAGCAGCCTGCACGAGACCCAGTACAGCCGTTTATTCAGGTCATAAAACAAACCAGGAAATAAAATATGAATACAAAAGCCCCCTTACGGGTTGGTGTCGGCGGTCCGGTGGGCTCCGGCAAAACCGCCCTGCTGGAAAAACTGTGCAAGGCCATGCGCGATGACTACAGCATTGCCGTGGTTACCAATGATATTTACACCCGTGAAGACCAGCGCATACTCACCGAGGCACAGGCGCTGGAAGCCGAGCGCATCGTGGGTGTGGAAACCGGTGGCTGTCCACACACGGCCATTCGTGAGGATGCCTCCATGAATCTGGCAGCGGTCGAAGACCTGTCCCGGCAATTTACGGATCTCGATGTGATCTTTATCGAAAGCGGCGGAGACAACCTCAGCGCCACCTTCAGCCCGGAACTGGCGGATCTGACTATTTATGTCATCGACGTTGCCTCCGGCGAAAAAATCCCGCGTAAAGGTGGCCCTGGCATCACTCGGTCCGATCTGTTGGTGATCAACAAGATTGATCTGGCGGAAATGGTGGGAGCATCCCTCGAAGTCATGAATACAGACAGTCAGCGTATGCGCGGTGAACGGCCCTTCGTGTTTACCCAGTTAAAAACGGGTGAAGGTCTGGATGTGGTGGTTGAGTTTTTAATCCGGGAGGGCATGTTGAAGGCACCGTAGTAAACCACTAGTCCTGAATAAACGGTGGACCACAAGCCTGTCTGCACAGAAAACCATAGCACCTGCAAACCATTATCCGCTATTTTGATGTGGTATTTAAGCAATATTGACCCGGTTTTGCAGATGCTTTAACCTGCTTCGGCCTGGAAATTAACTATTTTGGGTGTTTTTTAACATCATTGATAAAATTTTAAGAAAGGGGAGCTGGTTATGACTTTTGCTATTATACTTTTTGTTGTATTGATGGGCACTGCATTTGTAGGTATGTTTACCTCTTAATTGATGGTAACCGGCAGCTTCCCTACGGGGCAAACTGCCTAAAAAGGGCTGGAATGGCGATATGCTGCTCCAGCCCTTTTTTATTATGTGTTATCTCAAGGCCGGTTTTTTCCACAGGTTTGTAATAAATATTTTGACGTGCGATTGACTTCCTGCTCAATTTCGATCAGCAAATCTGCAAAATTCTCTGTAATATCATTTTTCCTGACCTTATCAACAAGAACATCACAAATTTCCGACAATTTTCGGGCTCCAAGGTTAGCACTGCTACCTTTGAGTGAATGGGCAGAAAATTCGATGCTCTCTACATCCTTGCTTTGAATGGCCACACGAAGCTCATTGAGCCGTTTATCAGCACCTTCAATAAATAACAAAACAATCTCGGCATATTGTTCTTCTGAAAGCACCTCCACAAGATCTTCCAATAATTTCAAATCAAAATATGCAGATAAGTCTACGTCATTCTGCGGCTTCGTCTCTAAAACATGACCCGTAATCATGGGAGCGGCCTCCACATCACTACTCCCTATTGCAAACCGGGAAAAAACATCACGTATTGCCTGTATGCGTATGGGTTTAACTAAAAAATCATCCATACCAGACGATAGACATGCCTCACGGTCCGCATCCAGCGCATTCGCCGTCAATGCAATAATTGGTGTACGTTTCAGTCCTTGCTCACCTTCCATTTTGCGCATTTTTCTCGTCGATTCAAACCCATCCATAAGTGGCATTTGGCAATCCATTAAAACGACGTGATATTTGTTTGACTGAAATAATAAAAATGCCTGTAAGCCATCGCTCGCAATATCAACTTTATAACCCTGTTTATGCAAAATTGTCACAGCAACCTGTTGATTTATTGCATTGTCTTCCACCAAAAGCACCGAGGCCGTGTGTGTGTGACTCCGTGATGAAAAATGTTTGTCAGTAGTCTTCATACTTTTTGTATCAACATTCTCTTTGCCTTCCAACAATGACAAAGCTTCAAACAATGCAGCTCCTCTTACCGGGCGGCTAATATTTGTATCAAGCTGAAAAGTCTCCATTTTTTCAATGGAATCATTATCCGAAAGTCTGAAAATTCCAATGCAATTTTTTGCATTGACGATTTTTCTTCGTAAGTCGTATGCGCCTGCAATATTGCAGCTCAACAATTCATCAATATCCAGTATTGCAAGATCAACGGAAGGAATATTCGGAACAGTAAAAACATCATTGGTGCAGTCAATAGACATCACCACCGTACACCCCCAATATTCTACAAGACTGGTGATCGCCTCCCTAACCGCAACGCTGCGTGCAAAAATATAAACCGTCAAATTAAAAAATCGACCTTCCTTACGGTAGTCTCTCATTCGCTCTGAAGAGGAAAGCCTGGCTGTAAACCAAAATGTACTACCGACACCCTCAACAGAATCTACACCGATCTTCCCATCAAACAGCTCCACCATTTGTCGGCATATTGATAAACCAAGACCAGTACCACCATATTTTCGGGTTGTTGATTCATCGGCTTGCGTAAAAGTATCAAATATTAATTTCTTGGCTGACTCGGAAATGCCAACACCTGTATCACGCACGATAAATTTATAAAAATTATCACCGGTAGAAGAATGGTTCTTATCGCATTCCAAACCAATAAATATTTCACCATGATCTGTAAACTTCATCGCATTACCAATCAGGTTATTCAATATCTGCCGTAATCTGGTGGGATCACCAAGAACATATTCTGGTATGTCATTATTAATATGAGAAATAATTTCAACACCTTTGTCTTGTATTTTCTTGGCGTATAGCCCCACCACCTCTTCAAGTAAATGCCGCACATCAAAAGAAATTGATTCAAATTTTATTTTTCCTGCCTCAATTTTTGAAAAATCCAATACATCATTAATAACACTCAATAAGGCCTCTGCTGAATTATAAGCAGTATCAATGAAATATTTTTGCTCGGAAACCAGATGAGTATCACGCAGTAAATCCAGCATACCCAGCACGCCTGTCATCGGCGTACGTATTTCATGGCTCATGTTAGCGAGAAAAGTTGACTTCGCTTTTGTCGAGTCTTCAGCTTGTGAATATGCCAATGACAACCTGGTATTTTTTTCGCTTAATTCCTGACTCTTGTTTCGCACACTCCGAGTTACTGCGCGGGCAATAAAAATGCCTACTACTAACGAAAAAATTCCCAGCAAAAGTAACATTAACCAAATAAACTGATAATCATTTTTGTTACTCTCCACCGCCCTGTCGGTGTATTCCTGTTGCAAACGAATCAACTCATCCAAAAGACCCAATAATATTTTTTGTTCTTGAAGACCCTCGGTTGCAGCAACAGTGATGATATTATCCGGCGTTTCCTGCATCAATAATTCAGCAACGGTTCGGTTTTTGAGTTGCGCCCTGTTTGCGGCTACTTCCAAACGTTTGTAAATTTCATATTCTCTTTCATTGGTAGCCAGTCTGACCAGCTCTTCTCTTTGATGCCGATAATCACCCGCATATGAATAAAAACGTAACAACTCTTCATCCCGTGCAAAATAATCATCTGTTGCCAGCATGGTATAAATACTGATTGCTCTTTGCAAAATGGCATCACGCATGGCAAAAGCCAGCGCAACTTTTTTGTTATGCACATCAACAATGGCTTCCGTATTGGCATTGAATTCCTGCAAGCGATACAAACTTACCGAGGTTACCAGCAAAACCAGCACCAGTATGACGCCAAACCCCATGCCCACGACACTTGCCAAACGGCTATATTCTGTGCGTTTCGTGTGTCGCTGTTGAGAACCCCGCCATGGCATTCGCATTACAGGCTCCCCATCAAGAAACTGAAGGCAAGCAGAAGAACAAGCATCACATAACGGTGGAATCTCACGCTGCCATAACAGCGTCGCAAATCGAACAGATGCAATAATTCATTACTATTCAAAGGGATATGTACCACTCAGCATGAAAAATGATGGCTTTTTTCCAGCCTCACTTTAAAAAAAACCTGAAGTTCCGCTACATTTTGCCGCTATTTTGCGAAGAAATCACTAATTCTGGATAAAGCCCTGCCCGTAACGGGAAAGCAAATGTCGGTGAAACAGGACAAGGAATGATCTCACAACACCATTTTTTTCATGAGGGTAGCGTCTTTAGGGGTGTATTAATCTGTGCCATTTTCTTAAGCATTTCACTACCGAATGCGATAGCACAAAATAATACCCTATCGACAAAAAAACCTCCTCCAGTAAAAGATATACGAATTTTAATTGATATTTCGGGCAGCATGAAGAAAACGGACCCCAACAACCTTCGTCGGCCCGCAGTCAAATTGTTTGCCAGTCTGTTGCCTGAAAATATTTTTTCCGGTGTATGGACATTCGGAAAATGGGTCAACATGTTAGTCCCCCACAACATAGCAGATTCAAAATGGAAAACCGCCGTCCACGCACAAGCAGCGAATATTAATTCAACCGGTTTATTCACCAACATTGAAGAAGCGCTACGGCGTTCAACCTGGGACTGGAAGGAATATGACCCTCAATATGAACGCACCATTATTATTCTATCTGATGGCGTGGTCGATATTTCAAAAAATACAGACGAAAATAATGATTCCAGATCACGTATTTTGAACGAAATTCTGACAACACTCTCCAATGCCAAAGTCATTATCCATACCATTGCCTTGTCATCACTATCGGACCAGGATTTATTACAACAATTATCATCTGCCACCGGAGGCATTCACGAAACCATTGAAACGACAGAAGAACTTGATAAAACATTTATGCGCATATTTGATGTCGCAACCCCGAGAGATGAATTACCGCTTATCGACAATAAAGTTAAGGTTGATGAAAGCATTAAAGAAATAACATTTTTAACTTTCCGCAAGGATAAATCGAAAAACACATACATTATTTCCCCCTCGGGAAACAAATATTCTGCTGAAAAAGAAAGTGATGACGTTACCTGGCATTCAGAGAATCAATATGACCTGGTAACAATAAAAACACCGGAAACGGGGACATGGCGTGTTGATGCAGCTATAGACCCGGATAATCGGGTTATGGTTGTCACTGACTTAAGACTTATTACCAGCAATTTACCGGACAATCTCCTGGCAGGCGATATAATCTCTTTTTATGCACACCTGGAATCTGAACAAGAAATCATAAAGCGTCGGGACTTCCTTCATTTCGTACGCATGTCGATCAAACATTCAAATGAAACAAAAAAAGAGCCCTATTTGATAAAACTGAAGGATGATGGAAAAGGTATTGATGAATATAAAAAAGACGGCATTTACTCGGCAGAAATAAAAAAAACGGATATTCTGAAAACGCACACATTTGAACTACTGGTTAATGGCACTACATTTAAACGAAAAAACACAAAAAAAATAAAAATTGTTAAATACCCCGCAATTATCGATATAACCAAAACACCACATAATGATATTTCTGTCAGTGTTATTCCTTATAAAACATTGATTAATACAGAATCTCTGGAAATCACTGCCATATATTCCAGGCCTAATGAAAGTGATGATAAATACCCCATTAAAAAAATCAGTCCAGCAGAATGGAAAACAACCATACCAACAAATAATATTTCAGGAAATCATAAGGTAACAGTAAAAGTTATTGGAAAAAATAAATATGGGAAAACAATTAAAATTACAACAGAAACCGAAAATATATTTATTGGTGACAAAAAATATGAAGAAACTGAAAATCACTCAGAAAACCCCGTTGTTAAAAACAATAATACAACTGAACAAGAAACAACAAGCTGGTTAAGTGTTATTTTTTCATTTCTCGGGTTTAACTTTGTTTTAATATTATCAGTATTTTCCCTGTATAAAATATGGATAAAATATAAATACAAATTACTTCCCCTTCCTTGTGAGGAAATAGCCAATGCCTAGCCCTGGATTAAGTACAACACTCATTCTTGGTGAAATAATCCTCATAGAAACGGTATTGATTATAGCAGTGTCAGTCTATTTTATTTTAAAGTTAAAAAAGAAATCATTAAAACTTAAAAATCTTTTGGAATCATTCCTGGATGATGAAAAAAATAGATTATCCAACCTTTCATTGTCACTTAAAAAGCCGGAATTTATTGATGATGAAAAATATAATGCAACATTAAAAAATATCATCAGTGAAGAAAATTTACTGTATAAATACCTAATTAATGTTTTTTACCATAATGATATAAAATCACTGGATTCCCTTTCTACAGAAATACAAAAAATAACCAAACCTTGCGCAGAACTACTTCCTGGAAGTGATCCCCCAGAGACCGATGAGCTAGATAGCGATCCAGTCATTAATGTGGATGATGCAATTGATGAGTTGTTATCGGATGATGAAAAAACAGAAGTAGATATTGAACGTGATCCTGAATTTGATTTAAGCGAACCCACAAAAACTGTTGCTGAAAATCCGATAGAAGAACTTATTGAAACCAGTATAGAAAATGATGAAATCGCTGAAATCCCCAGCGACTTGTTAAACAATATCCCCCCAACAAATGAAAATGAAAGCAACCCGGAAGATATTTCTAAAAACGATGAACCGGATAGCGAAATCATCGAGAATAAACCGGAAAAATAACGAAATAATCCCTCAATACTATGAAACTTTGGAGCCTGAAAAATAAATATATCCTGATTGTGGATGACTTTGCCGGCATGCGCACAATGTTGCGAAATATGCTGACTCCCTATCGCCCCGAACATATTGCAGAAGCCGTGTCAGGAGAAGAGGCATTAAAAGCAATCCAGGAGAATGATTTTGATATTATTCTTTGTGATTACAACCTTGGCCCGGGAAAAGATGGCCAGCAAATACTGGAAGAAATAAAAGAGCGTGAATTAATCCCCTATTCTGCAATATATATTATGACAACCGCAGAAAATACGTCTGAAATGGTTATGGGTGCGGTTGAATACTCCCCTGATGATTATCTGTCAAAACCATTTACAAAAGAGGTATTGATATCACGACTTAAAAAACTTATTAAACGAAAATCAAGCCTGAAGAAAATATCGACTTCCACCCGCCAGAGAGATTATGAATCGGCAATCAATTTTTGTGATGAGCAACTTTCTGATAACCCATCTAATCGGTTTGAATTATTGAAAATAAAAACAGAACTTTTATTACGTATCAATGATTACGACAACGTTGAAGAACTGATAAAACCAATCCTGGAAGAACGTGAAATACCCTGGGCCTTACTTTATCTTGGGCAGGCACATTATTATCGGGAAAATTACGATGATGCACGGTTTATTTTTGAAGACTTAATTGAAGACCATCCCAACTATTTGTTTGCACATGACTGGCTTGCCAAATTACACCGAACCAATAAAAACTACGCTGAAGCCCAAAAAGTGCTTGAAAAAGCCACAATAAAATCTCCCAAAGCCATAAAACGCCAACAAATTCTTGCTGAAATTTCTTTTGAAAATAAAGATTATGACACCTCAGAAAAATCCTATAAACGGATTACACGTACTGGAAAAAACTCATATTATTTGAATCCTGATGATTATTTTGGCTTAGCTGAAGTTTATCTGAAAAAAGACAGCGTTTCTGACGTGCTCGACACCATGTCTGACATGCGAAAAGAATTCAGAAATGCCGACTCATTAAAAAATATGAAATCACATATCAACGAGGCTTTTTTATATGATCGTTTACAACGAAAAAAAGAAACTAACGAACGTATTGATAAAATAATTTCTATTTTCTCAAAAGACCCGGGGTCTGTAACCAGTGTTGATTCTATTGAGCTAGCCAAACTTTGTTATTCCCACGAGCGGAAAGAGGATGGAAACAAGTTCATCCAATATGTTATTAAAAATAATCATGACAACCAGGAAACTATCGATGAAATAATTTCTCTGCTTACCAGCATCGGGTTCTCCAACACGGAAATTAATGCTCTGTTAAAATCACGCGACGAAGTTATTGAACTCAATAATCGCGGAGTAAAACTGGCTACCAAAGGGAAAATTGCTGAATCCATATCATTGTTTGTCGAGGCCGCGACTGCAATGCCGGAAAATCATGTGATTAATCTGAATACGGCGCAATCACTTATTATGCATATGAACAAGTCCGGCGCAACTGAAGCATTGATGGATGAAACAAAAAAATACCTGGATAAGGTAAAATTTACCGGAAAACCCAGTGAGAAATATAAAATACTCACGGCATCCTGGCAAAACCTGGTAGAAACTCTCAACTAAGGAATGGAGCATTAGGAATGGAACACAATATGGTGCTGTTATGAAAAACAATATCGAAAAACTGGATTTTTCCACCGTGTTGGCAGGTAGTATTCATGATATGAAAAATTCACTTGCCATGTTACTGGGATCACTTGCAGATATTTCATCGGAATGCGAGGGGGTTAACTGTTCAATAAAAAAAGAACTTTCACGTATCCGGCATGAAGGCCAACGGGTTAATCATGATCTTATTCAATTATTGACATTATATAAAATTGATCAATCTCAATATTATCTTAATATTGAAGAGGTCAATATTTATGATTATCTGGAAGAAATACTCCTGGAGTATAAATATCTGCTCAATGATCGGGGAATCGATATCTCCCTGCAATGTGATGTTACGTTAAGCGGATTTTTTGATGCGGAACTCGTTTCAGGAGTATTAAAAACAATCATTAATAATGCGTATCAGTATGCACATGATAAAATACTGATGAGCGCTGAATCCATTAATGGCTTTATAAAGCTGACCATTGCTGATAATGGAAAAGGTTACCCATCACATATGTTATGTGAACAATCAGTGCAGAAAACCACCAGTAATTTTTCTACAGGAAGTACTGGGCTTGGGCTCTATTTTTCTTCGCAAGTTGCAGAATTACATAAAAATAAAAGAAAATGTGGTTATGTTCAGATTACAAATGCCACCCACTCCAGCTCTGGGCTCAAAGGTGGCTGCTTTTCAATTTTTCTGCCATAATTTCGTGCCGTATAAATGACCACGGAACAAAATATCTTTCGTCATAACATTAACGCTATACCGTTGACAGAGCTTTTCGCTGATGTAGCCAGTCAATACAAGGGGGCGGAGGAACCAATAGCATGATTAATGTATGAGCTGCGTAAGCTTTTCCATTAATCCGGCATAACCATGTGAAGTCAACAGGAAGGCACTGTCATAATACAACTTTTCTCACACACCAAAATGTACAAAAAAATGCCTCAATTCCCTCAAAAAAAACAAGCCAATAATGCCAAGCCGCTCATAATAGCAGGATTCTCCAGTATATTGGTATTGATGATTTTACTGATTGGATTCTGGAGCAAGAGCCTTTCCGACAATAAACATTTATTGTCCAGCATGGCCAGCATAACGGTTGAAACTGGTTTGATCACAAAATTATTCAATACGATATATCAGCAAACGATAACATTGTACCAAATAAATGAAGCTCAAGATCCAACAAAAAAAGAAACCCATTATGTGCACTATCTGGATTTTAGCAAAACATTGTCCAGTATTTACGCACAACTCGATGCCGGTAAATTTAACAACGAATCGGTACAGGCCTGGGGCGCAATACAGCAAGCGTTTACCCAGCGTCACAATATTGAAAAAATATCAGCCGATCTTCATAAAAATGGAGAACATGAGAAATCCTACGAATACCTGATAAACAATATTTCGCCTCTACAAGATGGTCTAATGAATCAGCTTTCAAGTCTGCTCAATGAAAATGGACGAAATGGGGCTGGAAATAACGTAGATGATATCATGAAGGAAGCAACGAACAAGATTTCCACCACTTATTTTTTTGTTTATTTACTCGGTGGAATTTCTATTTTTCTCGGTATTTTTACTATCTACATTCTTAAACGTACAGAGAGTACCGAAGCGGCATTAATTGCCCAGGGTGAGCGAATTCAGTGGCTGTATGAAGCAACATCGCGATCCGGCATCAGCCTCGATGATCGTATTACCGAAACCCTGAAATTGGGTTGTCGTGTACTGGGGACAGAAATCGGTAAACTGGGCCGCCAGTTTCCGGAAAAAAATGAATCTGTATTTCTCAATACCATTGCCCCGCCTGAGCTCCCTGCAAAACGCGGGTTGGTACTGCCTCTGGATAAGACATTTTGCAATATTACCTTTTCAGCAGATGGGCCGATTGCCATACAACACGTCAGCAAATCTTCCTATAAAGATCACCCTGCCGCAGAGTTTCTTGGCATGGAGGCCTACATAGGCACAACCATTTATGTGCATGACAAGAAATTTGGCACGGTGAATTTTTCCAACCGGCAGCCTATGGAAAAACCCTTCACACAAACTGACATGGATTTTGTTAACCTGCTGGGGAAATGGATCAGTGTGACCATGGAACAGATGATCATCGAAGATGAGTTGCAAAAATCCAAAGATGAAGCTGAAGCTGCAAATCATGCAAAAACAGCTTTTCTGGCAAATATGAGTCATGAAATTCGCACACCATTGACTGCTATTCTGGGTTATTCCGAAATGTTGCTGGATGATGATCAATCACAAGAAGAGATAGAACACGAAATCAATTCCATCATCACCAGCGGTAAGCATCTCCAGCAAATTATCAATGACATCCTTGATTTATCAAAAATTGAGGCTGGACAGCTTATTGTTGAATACCAAGATGTTTCTCCCACTGTTTTTATGAATGAACTTGATGCTATTTTAGGCTCGCAGGTAAGTGAGAAGGGGTTATCATTTTATATGGAGTACCACTTCCCTATCCCGGGAACTATTCGCACGGACCCTACCCGTTTAAAGCAAATCCTTCTTAATCTTTGTGGCAATGCGATAAAATTCACCCGGGAAGGCAATATTAATATTGCAATTCAATATCTTTCAGATTCAAACCAACTACAAATCACTGTTGCCGATACAGGCATTGGCATTTCTGCTCAGGAACAAAATAAAATATTCTCTCCTTTTACTCAAGCTGATAACTCCACTACACGTATTTATGGTGGGACCGGGCTTGGCTTATGTATTTCCAAACAATTAGCCAAGACGCTGGGCGGTGATATTACCGTGACAAGTGAAAAAGGAAAGGGCAGTAAATTCACAATCACTATTGATGTCTGCATTGAAAAAAATAAACTGGAAATGATGAATGCTACACCTGTTCAGGAGGCTCCTTCCAGCAATAAATCCGCTCATCAGCATATCCAGCTGGCTGGCCATATATTATTGGTAGAAGATAACCCTGGAAATCAACAGCTCATTACAAAATCAATCCGCAAAATTGGTTTAACCGTCGATATTGCTGAAAATGGGAAAATAGGTATAGAAAAAGCATTATCAGGCAACTACAACCTTATACTAATGGATATGCAAATGCCCGTAATGAGTGGCTTGGAGGCAATACGGAAATTGCGTGAGCAGGGATACACCGTACCCATTATCAGCATAACAGCGAATGCCATGCAGGAAGATAAAAGCAGTTGTATTGCAGCTGGTGCCGATAACTACCTCACAAAACCCCTGGATTTCGGTCATTTTTATGAAGTACTTTCTACTTATCTGGTTGCCCGTGAACAATAAAATCCAAGTGCAAAAAATACATTTTATACACATTCACAACTTATCCTGTCCCGGCTGATTGTCACCACTTGACCTGCAACGGTTTTGGCATGAACATGGGCAGCATGTCACCACCTTACACATCGTCAGAAATTAACCTGCAACAGGAATTCCCACTGCTGGATTCAGTCCACTACCTGAATCATGCTGCTGTCTCCCCGTGGCCAATTCGAACGGCCAATGCCGTAACCAATTTTGCACATGAAAATGCCACACAAGGGTCGAAACACTATCCTCAATGGATCAACACGGAAGCAACGTTGCGCAAGCAATTACAACAACTGATCAATGCCAAATCTGTTAATGAAATTGCACTGCTCAAAAACACTTCCGAAGCTTTGTCGGTTGTTGCATTCGGTTTACCCTGGCAAAGCGGAGATAACATCGTCAGTATCAAAGGAGAATTTCCTTCAAACCGGGTGGTATGGCAGGCTTTAAAACCCAAAGGGGTTGAGTTGCGCCTTGCTGATATTGACGATGCCTGTCCCGAGGAAAAGTTGTTAAAACTTGTTGATAAACACACTCGTCTTATTACTGTCAGCTCAGTGCAATATGCTTCCGGGTTTCAGCTTGACCTTGCCTACATTGGTGCTTTTTGCAAAAAAAATAATATCCTGTTTTGCGTCGATGCCATCCAGAGCATCGGAGCATTGCAATTTGATGTACAGGCAATACAGGCAGATTTTGTCATGGCTGATGGTCATAAATGGATGCTGGGACCTGAAGGACTTGCATTTTTTTACTGCCGCGAAGAACTGTTTGAGAGATTGACACTGCACCAGTACGGTTGGCACATGACTAATACATTCACCGACTTTGACAATGAGGAATGGCAGCCTGTGAATACTGCCCGCCGGTTTGAGTGTGGCAGCCCTAATATGCTGGGCATTCATGCACTTTCGGCCAGCCTGTCGGTATTGTTGGAGTTTGGAATGGAAAATGTGGAAGCCTGTATTTTGGAAAATACACGTTATCTGTTTGAGCAGATCAATACTGCTGAGCAATTGATGTTATTAAGCAACACAACTGAAGGGCGTTACAGCGGTATTGTGACTTTTCACCATCGCACGTTGAATAATGGCAGACTTTTTTCGCTGTTAACCGAACAGGGGGTAATGTGCGCACAGCGCGGGGGAGGGATTCGTTTTTCACCGCATTTTTATACACCAAAAGAAAAAATCCGGCATGCACTTAACGTTGCTGCGCAGGCGTCATAAACCGCCGAAAATAATTCTCTGTTGTTTGTGCAGCGACGGTTTCCCATCGAACATCGCGCAGCCCGGCAATGCACTCGGCAACGTGTCGAACATAAGCGGGCTGATTTGGTTTGCCACGATGTGGCATCGGCGCAAGGTATGGAGAGTCTGTCTCCACCAGCATACGCTCCCCCGGTATTTTTTTGGCGACTTCTTTTAATTCTTTTGCGGAGTTAAAAGTCACAATACCGGAAAAGGAAATATCAAAGTTCAAGTCCAGTGCTCGTTTGGCCACATCCCAGTTTTCCACAAAACAATGCATTACACCACCGACTTCATCGGCACCCTCTTCTTTCAAAATACGCAAGGTATCTTCCGTTGCCTCCCGCATGTGAATAATCAGTGGTTTTTTTGTCGTTTTTGATGCGGTGATATGGGTACGAAAACGTTCGCGCTGCCATTCCAGGTCGCCCTCTTCACCTTCTGTGCAACGAAAATAATCCAGCCCGGTTTCACCAATGGCGACTACTTCCGGTTCGGCGGCCAAATTGATCAGTTTTTCGCTGGTGGGCTCTTCCCCTCCCTGCGCTGTGGGATGCACGCCAACCGAAACCGAAATCTGTGTATGGGCTTTGGCCATCGTCAACAAGGTCGGGTAATGTTCCAGGTCAATGGAAACGCACAAAAAATGCCCGACACCTTGTGCCGCTGCATTGTCCAGTGCGCCTTGCAATTCGCCGTTCCACGGTGAAAGCTCCAGACGATCCAGATGACAGTGTGAGTCCACTAGCGGGGTATTTTCAGGCAAAGAAATAGACATAGGTAAAACGTCCTGTTGGAAAAATGAGAAGTGTTAACATCCTGCCTGTCCGCAAAACCCAGGAAAATCTAACGCAAAGGCGCGGAGACGCAAAGATCGCAGAGAAAGTATTTTATGTTTAAACAATCAGCTGTTTTGGGGTATTCATTCGTTGTAATAACGCATATGCACCATGCCTAAAAAAACTCTGCGCCCTTTGCATCTCCGCGTTGGGTTTTCATTTTCTTTCCGGTTTTAAATGTAGAGTTTCACATTTAAGGAATGAAACAAGCTGCGTGTAACAATGAGACTACATGGTATGCGTCTGACGATCAGACTTCAATGCACCAGCGAGGTAGGTTTCAATTTTATTGCGTACAGCACCATTATCCTGATTGCTGAATTGCACACCGATACCGGCAATGCGCGCACCTTGGGCACCCGCCGGTGTCACCCAGATAATTTTACCGGCAACTGGCAATTTCTCTGTTTCTTCCATGAGGGTGAGCAGCATAAAAACTTCATCGCCCAATTTGTATTTTTTGTTGGTGGGAATAAACAGTCCGCCGTGTTTCACAAAAGGCATGTACGCTGCGTACAAGGAACTTTTGTCCTTGATGGCCAACGAGAGAATACCGCCTTGTCGAAAATCACCGCTCATGTATGTACTGACTCCTGATACTGTTTTATCTTATTTTAAAGCCATTTATCGTAAACCAAGACGCTGACGGCTCCAGCTCACCATCAGGTCTTCCATGGCCAGCTGTGCATTTAACTGACTATTGCTCCAGCGGGCAGTTTCGGTGATCTGTTCCAAATAGGCAAACAGCCGCTTCAGTTCCAGTCCGGTCACCAGTTTTAGCAATTGCGGACTCAGATCACCATTGGTAATAACGACCGGGTCAGCCCCTGACTTGAGACGGATCAAGTCCATCACCCAGCTACTGAGCCACCGGGTGGCTTTGGGCAACCCCAGTTCAGACCACTGTTTTGCACAAACTAACGGGTCAGTCTTGCCCTCTGCCACGCCGACCCATTGACTGGCCAGATCGTGGCGCACTGCCAGCCCTCCCGTTTCATGTAAAGCCTGGGCAGCCAGCGGAGCACCGTTGCTCAGTGCCAGCAAATTTTTGATCGTTGCGGGTTCTTTCACCTCGTTGAGTTGCGTCTGCAACCAGGCTTCGCTGGTCTGTGCCTCTGGTCGCGGGAAAACCACTTGCTGACAGCGACTGCGAATCGTTGGCAATAATAACGAGGGCTGACTGCTAATCAATATCAGCAGCGCATCCTCGGTGGGCTCTTCCAGGGTTTTCAGCAGGCTGTTGGCAGCATGTCGGTTCATTGCCTCGGCTGGATTGATGAACACTATCTGGCGGCCAGCGTACTGACCTTTTAGCGCAAAAAACTCGCCCGTGGCACGGATACGATCCACGGGAATCGCCTTGCCTGCTTCTTCGGGCTCCAGCCAGATCAAATCTGGATGCGTGCCAGCCGCCAGCAAACGGCAGCCTTGGCACTGGCCACAAGCCGTACCGCTCTCCGCAGGAGACTGACACAACAACCCGTGGATCAGCGCCTCGGCCAATACCGATTTGCCGTAACCCACACTGCCGGTGAACAACAGGGCATGTGGCAGACTGCCAGTTCGCACTCTGGCGATCAGGCCATCCCAAAGCGGCGTTTGCCAGGGCAGTGGTGTTTTCATGATGTCAGTTCAGCCAGCAAAGGGGTTAATGCAATGTCAATTTGTGCCTGCACCTGTTCGATGTCCTGTGCAGCGTCAATAATACGATAACGACCCGGTTCCGCAACAGCCCGCTCCCGGTAAGTTTGGCGTACCCGTTCAAAAAATGCCTGTTGTTCACGTTCAAAACGATCCAGTTCGCCACGCTCACCGGCACGCGCCATACCCACTTCCACGGGCAAATCCAGCAGAAGAGTGAGGTCCGGGCGCAACTCGCCCTGTACCCAGTCTTCCAGTGCGGCGATGCGGTTCAGTGCAATGCCACGTCCACCCCCCTGGTAGGCGTAAGTGGCATCAGTAAACCGGTCACACAGCACCCAGTCACCCGCTGCCAGTGTGGGGCAGATCAGTTCCGCCAGATGTTGTGCTCGTGCGGCGAACATCAGCAGTAGTTCAGTGTCGCTATTCATCACCGTTTGCCGGTGATCCAGTAACAGTTCGCGAATCTGTTCACCCAGCGCGGTGCCACCCGGCTCCCGGGTCACTTGCAGGTTTTTGCCCACCGCTTGCAGGCGGTCTTGCAAGCGGTGCTGCACAAAGGCCATTTGCGTGCTTTTGCCTGCGCCTTCGCCACCTTCAAGTGTTATAAACAAGCCTTTTTTCATTTGATTCAACAAGTAATAGCAACTAAGTGATGTTATTTAGTTAAAGTCAATACTGACTATTGAGAGGAGGAAAATGGCTTCGCCCGACCACCCAGCTGATATTTTACCACCGCAGCATTGTGCTCTTTCAGGGTTGCCGAAAATTGGTGTCCGCCATCTCCCCGGGCAACAAAATACAGCTCCCCACCCTCCAGAGGGTGCAGCGCCGCCAGCACTGCTTCACGTCCCGGCATAGCAATGGGTGTGGGCGGCAGACCTCGGTGCAGATAGGTATTGTAAGGCGTCTCTTTGCGCAAATCACGGCGACGGATATTGCCATCAAACGCACGTCCCAGACCGTAAATCACCGTGGGGTCCGTTTGCAGGCGCATGCGTTTTTGCAAACGCCGGTTGAACACACCGGCAATCTGCCTGCGTTCGCTGGGCAGCGCGGTCTCTTTTTCAACAATAGAGGCCATTATCAGTGCCTCATAGGGCGTTTTATATTCCACATCGGCAGCACGATCCGGCCAGCTTTTGTTAAGCAACTGCTGCATGGCATTGTAGGCCCGTTGCAAAAAAGCCACATCCGTGGTCAGACGAGGAAAGTGGTAGGTATCCGGTAAAAAACGCCCTTCAGGATGCTCTCCGGGGTGGCCGATCTGTTCCATGATTTCCGCATCGCTGTAATCCGATAACGTGTGCAACAAGAATTCATTGCTGTGGACGGCGTCCATAAGCTGGCGAAAATTCCAGCCCTCGACAATAGTGAGGGAATATTGCAGCATTTCACCATTGACGATCTGCTCCAGCAGGCGCGCGGGCGTAATACCACTATCGAAGTAATACTCCCCCGCCTTGATATTGTCCGCCGTGCCTTCAAATTTACCCAGCCACACCAGATATGAAGCCGACTTGATCACGCCACGCCGTGCCAGATCTTTGGAAACATAAGTCAGCGTCTTGCCGGATTTGATTTCATAACGCATCCCCGTATCGCTCAACGTCACTGGCGAACTCACAAACGAGCGGTAATCCATGGCCACCCAGGCACCATAAAGGCTGCCCAGCAGGATGAGCAAGCCTACAAGCTTAAACAATATCTCCCGCCCGGATCTGGTCCTCGCTTTAATCATGCAAAGACTCCAATGCCTGACTCAGCTGACGGGTCATCGGCCCCACGGCGAAATGCTGCTCTTCCAGCTGGCGCACCGGCCAGATGCCTATGAGCGTGTTGCAAAGAAACAGTTCCTGCGAGCGATACAGGTCAGCCAGCTCCAGCGTTGTTTCCTGCACAGAAATACCCGCCGCCTCAGCCACGTTGATGATGTTTTCCCGGGTGATGCCCTTTACGCCACAGTGAGTCAGCAGGGGTGTTTTCAGTACCGGCCCGCTCTCACTTTCCTGCACACAAAACAGATTGCTCATAGTCCCCTCAATAACGTTATTATTATTGTCCAGCATCAGGCCTTCAGCGACCTGCGTACTCTCCCTGCCCTCCAGCCATTCTGCGCGCGCCAGCACCTGCTCCAGCCGGTTAAGGTGCTTGATGCCTGCCAGTCTCGGATTGCCCGCCAGACGTGTGTCACACACCCTTACTGATACGCCATCACAATAGTGCGCTTGCGGAAAAACGACGGCAGGCGATAACGACAGCACGCGCGTCGTAACCGCTTGCGCAGGTGGTGCATAACCCCGCTTCCCCACCCCCCGGGTTATAACGATTTTCAGTACCGCGCCCACTTCATCTGCACACAGGCTCATGGCCTCTGACAATAACAACGCTGGTTCAGGCATACTAATACGCAGTACCTGACAACCCGCCGACAAACGGGCCATGTGCTGCGCCCAGCGACGCGGCTTGCCTGCCGACACTCGCAGGGTTTCAAACAATCCATCGCCGTACTGGAAACCACGATCCAGTACGGAAATATGTTCCGCCGGTCGGCCGTTAATCAAAATCGCTGACAATGAAATCGATCCGCTGGAAATAACAGTTTCTGGTTATGGACAAACTGCGATAGCACGCAGGTAAGCATGAGAGCATACCACAGCCAGACTTCGCTCTGCCCTGCTTGTTCACCATCAATTGTCCATCAGTGCCAGCAACATTCCCCGCGCCTTGGCGCGCGTTTCATGCAGTTCTTTTTGGGGGTCTGAATCGATAACAATGCCACCACCTGCGCGCAACTGTAATTGTTGCCCTGTCTGAGTGATCGTGCGAATCAGGATGTTCAAATCCATATCACCATTGTGATTGAGATAACCCATGGCACCGGTATAGGCACCGCGCCCTTCTCCCTCCAGCTCGGCGATAATTTCCATGCAGCGCACCTTGGGGCAGCCGGTGATGGTGCCACCGGGAAACACGGCGCGAATCACCTCACCCGGCGTCACTCCCTCGCGCAGCTGTCCACACACATTGGAAACGATGTGATGCACATGGGCATAACTTTCCAGCACCATCAATTCGTCCACCTTCACAGTGCCCGGCACACATACCCGGCCAAGGTCATTACGTTCCAGATCGATGAGCATGACGTGTTCAGCGCGTTCTTTAGGATGCGCCAGCAACTCTTTTTTCAACGCATGATCATCCACCCACTGTGTATTGCGCGGACGGGTTCCGGCAATGGGCCGGGTTTCAACCCGCCGCTTGTTGACCTTCACCAAACGTTCCGGAGAAGAGCTGATGATCGCGGCACCATCGATTAACGCCAGACCGGCAAATGGTGCGGGATTGTTTTTGCACAGACGCTGGTAGACATCCGAGGGCTGCAAAGTGCTGCTACTCTGGCCACGCCAGATTCGTGCCAGATTCACCTGAAATACATCGCCTTCAACGATGTAGTTTTTGATGGCTTCAACGTCCTGCAAGTAACGCGACGTTTCTGCTTCTGCCATGACAATATTTGGCGATACCGTATCCACCGTCGATATCTGCCCGATATCTTCATCCAGCATATTGAGCAGATTTGCATGATCTGGCTCGGCCACAAGAAAAGTCTGTTGCTTTGCATGATCAACAATGACAGCTGCGGGTATACGGGCAGCATAAGCCACCGGCAAACCGTCATGAGCAGCTGGCAGGGAAAGGCTGGACTCAATCTGCCCTGCTAACTCGTAAGCCAGAAACAGAAACCAGCCGCCAGTGAATGGCAACGGGGGAAAGCCAAGGGCAGTTTCTAGGGGTTTGATGGTTTTCGCAGCGGCCTGCCAGCGGGTATCAAGCTGCTGGAGAAAGTCCATCGAAGTATCTGCGGCATCCAAACGAATATGATCACCAGGAAAGGCAAAAAGAATATCGAAACGAGCCTGCCCTCCACCCGGTGCATCGCTGTGTGCCATGGATTGCAGCAGATAGGGGTAGCGCTGGGGATTGGCACGATGCAGTGCTAACAGATCAACAGCGTGTTTGACGTGACGGATGTGTGTCATTCTGTTGCGAAACCGTTTGTGTTAATGCACCTATCGTTATTTTGCTTTCTGTCAACATTTTGCTTCATCATCATTATCGTCATCGCCACCACAGCCTTGGCCAGTCAGCAGCCATAGGCGATACCATCATAGTTATAAGTTTCTGGCTTCGGTTAAAACAGCCTGATCAATTTTACCCGGATTTTCAGCATCAATGATGAATTGCTGGCTCAATTGCAGCAGCTCTATGACAGTAAGGATAAATATTACGCAACCTGCTCCCAGGAGAATATACACAACACCCCGGAATTAAACACTTAAATCCGATGCGTATAGGGTATACCCTATGCGCATGGCAAGCACTCCCTCCCTCAATCCCAAAAAACAACAGAAACTCGATGTTCTCATGCGCAAGGCATCAACTGCGCATCAGCAGGGTGATCTGGCTACGGCTGCACGCGGTTACCGAAAGGCACTGAAAGAAGTACCACGTTGTGCTGACGCACTGCATCTGCTGGGCTTGGTTCACTACCAGCAACAGGATTTCGAGACAGCAGTGACACTCATTGAGCAGGCAATCACCCTCAGCCCCAACAATCCTCTCTACTCTTTCAACTTGGGTAAAGTGCAAAAGGATCACGGGCGACCCGAGCTGGCGGTACAGGCCTTCCATCACGCTTTACAGTTGGAGCCTCGCTACTGGCAGGCTGCTGCCAACCTGGGCTCAGTGCATATGGAGCAGGGCCGACTTGACGAAGCTATCGTGCAATTTGAAGCCGCGTTGCACATCAACCCCAACGACGCTCTCACCTGTAACAGTCTCGGCACGGTCTACCGGCAGCGAAACCGCCCGCAGGATGCTGAAAACGGCTTCCGACGCGCCATCACCCTCGCCCCCCGCTATGCCGAGGCACACTCCAATCTCGGCGTACTGCTGCGCGAGCAGGGCCGACTGGATGAGGCCATCCAGCACTGTCGGCAGGCGACAGACCTCAACCCGGATCAGGCAGAGCTGTGGAGCAATCTCGGCATGGTGGAAGCCAAACGCCACAGTTACACGCAATCCGCTGACTGCTTCCGCCGTGCGTTGACCCTGGACCCTCACTGTGCCCCAGCCCTTACGGGTCTGGGAAACACTTTGCGAGAACAAGGTGAGCTGCGTGAAGCCATCGACTGGCTGCTTCAAAGCTGCGACGTTAGTGATTTTGATCACACCCGTTTTGCCTGTCTACTGTGTACACTCAATTATACCGACCACCTTTCCCCACAGGCCATTGCCGCCCAGCACCAGCATTTCGGTGCTGCGTTACAGGCTCGTATTGCCGAACAGGGTCTGAAAACGGGTCCACCAAGCAATGATTATGACCCGGAGCGTCGTCTGCGACTGGGCTTCGTGTCACCCGATTTTCGCACCCACTCCTGTGCCTGTTTTTTGTTGCCGCTGTTTGAACATCTGTCGGGGAAGCAAGTGGAAATTCATGCCTATGCCGAAGTCATGCGGCCGGACACTATCACCCAACGCTTCCGCAGCTTGGCATCACACTGGTGCGACACCACCCGACTTACTGACCAGGAACTGGCTGAACAAATTCGTTTCGATCATATCGATATTCTTATCGACTGCGCGGGTCACACCGAGGGCAATCGATTGCCGGTATTCGGCCTGCGCCCTGCACCACTGCAACTCACCTGGCTCGGCTACCCTAACACCACCGGGCTGGCAGACATGGATTATCGGTTTACCGACGCCTTCGCCGATCCAGAGGAAAAAGGAGAAAAAGGAGAAACTGATACTCACTACACAGAACGTCTGCTGCGCCTGCCCCGAGGTTTTTTATGCTTCCAACCCTTGGACAGCATGCCTGAAATATCTCCGCTGCCAGCGAGCCTGAATGGATACATCACCTTCGGTTGCCTGAATAATTTTTCCAAGCTAACACCGGCGGTATTACAACTGTGGGCGGAAATTCTCGTTGCGGTACCCAACAGTCGGCTCATACTCAAAGCGGCACAACTGGCTGATGCAAACCTCTGCACCCGGGTACGCACGCTGTTTACGGCACAAAATGTTGATGCAGCACGCCTGACACTTTGCGGCCAGACTCCCTCACGTGCTGAACACTTCGCCTTCTATCAGCGCATCGACATCGCCCTGGACCCCTTTCCTTACAACGGCACCACCACCACCTGCGAAGCGCTGTGGATGGGAGTACCGGTCATCACCTTAGCGGGTGATCACCACGCCGCGCGAGTGGGCGTCAGCCTGCTGAGTCACACCGGACTGAAACAGTGCATCGCCCACGACACCGCTGACTACGCTCGCATTGCCTGTGAACTGGCAGACAATCCTGATGAGCTAGCACAATTACGCCAAAGCCTGCGCATTGTTCTACAAGATTCGGCACTTTGCGATACGGTGGGTTTTGCTCAGGATTTCGAAACTTGTTTACGCGGACTGTGGCAGAAAGCCTGCATGTGCGACAGCGATCAGGGAACACACACCAATGAAAATGGCCGGATGTCCTTCAAAGAAACATACTAACAACTGATGTTACGCAGACCTTAAATGTGAATTAAGCGCTAAAAACATCTGTTTTAAGAATCGCCGGGTATTTAACGCAAAGGTCGCAAAGACGCAAAGAAAAACACTAAAAACTTTGCGTCCTCTGCATTTATAACACACCACTTGTCAGTACCATGACAACATAACCTCCCAACCCACAGGAACGACTGCCCTAAAAGCTTCTGATATTGTGTAGGCTTCAGTCAGAATCAGCTAAGTCGGTTTACGGAAAACCAAGGTGCCGTTGGTGCCACCAAAGCCAAAAGAGTTGGACATGACAATATCGATGTTCATTTCACGCGCAGTACCCGGTACAAAATCCAGATCACATTCGGGGTCCGGGTTGTCCAGGTTAATGGTGGGCGGTGCCACCTGATCCCGAATCGCCAATGCCGAGAACACGGCTTCGATACCGCCCGCCGCACCTAGCAGATGACCTGTCATGGACTTGGTAGAGCTGATTGCCACCTTGTACGCATGATCACCAAAGGCGGTTTTCATGGCATGGGCTTCACCCACGTCGCCTGCCGGTGTGGAAGTGCCGTGAGCATTGATGTAATCCACTTCTTCCGGATTAATGCCGGAGTTTTTCAACGCCAGTTTCATGCAACGCGCCGCACCTTCACCACCCTGCGACGGCGAAGTCATATGGTAAGCGTCTCCGCTCATGCCAAAGCCAATGACTTCCGCATAGATTTTCGCCCCACGCGCTTTGGCAAATTCGTACTCTTCCAGCACGACCACACCAGCGCCATCACTAAGCACAAAGCCGTCACGGTCTCTGTCCCAGGGGCGACTGGCTGCCTGCGGGTCATCGTTGCGTGTGGACAGCGCACGGGCGGCAGCGAAGCCACCCAGCCCGGTGGTTGAAGTAGACATTTCTGAACCACCGGCCACCATTACATCGGCATCGCCGTATTCGATGAAACGCGCAGCATCACCAATACAATGCGTCGCTGTCGCGCACGCAGTGGTAATGGCATAGTTGGGGCCTTTCATGCCGTAGATAATCGACAGGTTGCCGGAGATCATGTTGATGATATTGCTGGGTACAAAAAATGGGGAAATCTTGCGCGGCCCGCCCTTGAGAAAAGCGTTGTGTCCCTTTTCGATACCGGTGAGACCACCGATACCGGAACCGATGGCCACGCCAATACGCTCGGCATTTTCTTCTGTGACTTCCAGTCCGGAGTCACGCACCGCCTGAATACCGGCGGCAATACCATAATGAATAAACAGATCCATCTTTTTCGCATCTTTGGCAGCGATGTAATCAGTGATCTCAAAGTCACGCACGGAACCGCCAAAACGCACTGAATACTCGCTGACATCAAAATGTGTGAGTGGCGCAATACCACTTTTACCCGCCAGCACATTTGTCCAGGCATCCGCAACATTCAACCCCACCGGGGAAACCATGCCCAAACCAGTAATCACTACGCGTCGTTTTGTCACAAAAAAATACCTATTAAATCATCTGTTTGCTCATGCACAGCCTGACATGTCACCGCAGCACAAATTACGTCAATAAAAAAGGCCGCAATCCACCGGGTGGTTCTGCGGCCTTAACACGCAATCCTGTTTTACGATTCTGCATTTACAACACAGGAAACCAAGTGCTTCCCGTGTTCAGCAAAATCAACTGGAATGCGCGGTGACGTAATCCGTTGCTTGCTGCACCGTAGTAATTTTTTCCGCATCTTCGTCAGGGATTTCAGTTTCGAATTCCTCTTCCAATGCCATTACCAGTTCCACTGTATCCAGGGAATCGGCACCCAGGTCGTCAACAAAAGATGACTCGCTGCTGACTTCTTCTTCCTTTACGCCAAGTTGTTCAACAACGATTTTCTTGACTCGTTCCTCAATGGTGCTCATTTCGGATTAATCCTCCAAAGTAATTTCGAAGCAGCCCTGACTTTCTCTTTGTTTTTATAAAACCTGATAAGTTTATAAAACAGCCCCGAGCCGCGTGGCGGTATTCTAGTAAAAAGCCCGCTCGGTTACAAGCGATAAAAACCTTTACAAAGATACCATACACTGTTGTTTTTTATAAAAATTAATTTTCAAAAGAATAAAAAATGACTTATGCCATGTACATTCCACCGTTCACATGCAACGTCTCACCGGTGATATAGGCTGCACCGGGTGAAGCAAGAAAGGCAACAGCGGCCGCAATTTCCTCTGGCTGACCGAGGCGATTCAATGGAATTTCGCCCAGCAGCGCCTCTCTCTGAGCGTCCGGCAAAGCACGCGTCATGTCAGTATCGATAAATCCAGGGGCAACAGTATTCACCGTAATCCCCCGCACACCCACTTCCCGTGCTAACGATTTACTAAAACCAATCAAGCCTGCTTTGGCCGCCGCATAGTTGGCCTGACCGGCATTGCCCGCAGCACCCACCACTGAACTAATACTGATAATACGACCCTTGCGCGCTTTGGTCATCGCCCGCAGGCAGGCCTTGGACATGCGATACACCGAGGTAAGATTAGTATTGATAATATCATCCCATTCTTCTTCTTTCATGCGCATCAGCAGATTGTCGCGGGTAATGCCAGCATTGTTGACCAGAATGCCGGGGGCACCGAAAGTCTCAGCCATATCTGCCAGCAACTGTTTTATGGAATCGGCATCGGTGACATTGAGCGCCATGCCCTGTCCGGTGATACCGTTTTCAGCCAGATAGGCACTGATCGATTCTGCACCTTTATCCGAGGTTGCAGTACCCACAACCGTCGCCCCCTGCTGACCTAACGCCAATGCAATACTTTGGCCAATGCCTCTGCTGGCACCAGTAACCAGGGCAATTTCGCCACTGAGAATATTTGTGTTTATCACCATTATTTCCCCTCTCCAACCGCCTGCACGGCCTTGTCCAGACCGGCAAGATCAGATGTCGTCAAACCGGTCATCTCACGATTAATACGTTTATTCAATCCTGCCAGCACCTTGCCCGGGCCACATTCCACGACCTGTTGTACCCCCTGCTCAGCAAAAGCCTGAACAGTATCCACCCAACGCACCGGGCTGAACAACTGGCGTTTGAGCGCATCACGAATCGCATCGGCAGTGTTCTCGGCCTGCACATCCACGTTATTAAAAACAGGGATTACTGGTGCCTGAATCGCTACACCCGCCAGACGTTCGGCCAGGCGCTCAGCGGCAGGCATCATCAGACTGCAATGCGACGGTACACTCACTGGCAGTGGCAACGCGCGTTTTGCACCGGCTTTCCTGGCCAGTTCAACAGCACAATTAACTGCGGCTGTATTGCCTGCGATCACCACTTGTCCCGGCGAATTATAATTCACAGCGGTAACCACTTCACCCACCACATTTTTTGCCGCTTCGGCACAGACTTCACCGACCTTGTCATCGTCCAGCCCTAAAATCGCCGCCATAGCACCCTTGCCTGAGGGCACTGCCTCTTGCATAAAACGACCACGATCAGCCACTAGGGTCACGGCATCACTTAACGACAAACTGTCGGCAGCCACTAAAGCACTGTATTCACCAAGACTGTGTCCCGCCATGGCCACAGGCTGTGCTTTCACCTGTGATTGCCATATACGCCACACCGCCACACCACCTGCTAACATTGCCGGTTGAGTAATGTGCGTTTTATTGAGTTCCTCTTCCGGCCCATTTTGCACCCGCTGCCAAAGATCGTAACCTAAAGCATCACTGGCTTCCTGAAAGGTCTCTTTGATTTGCGCATGAACTTCGGCCAAGCCCATCAACATACCAATGGATTGAGAACCCTGACCGGGGAAAACTACAGCGTATGTCATTCTTTGTTTCCTGAAATGTTTTGTTATTTTTGTAGGGTGGGCAGTTTTTTTGCCCACGCGGGCTGTGGATTCACGCCCTTTAAATCAGTATCGCAACAATGCCGACCCCCAGGTAAAACCACCTCCAAAGGCTTCCAGCAATACGGTTTCACCACGCTGGATACGGCCATCCCGCACCGCTTCATTCAATGCCAGCGGCACCGACGCAGACGATGTGTTGCCATGTTCCTGCACTGTCACGACAACATGATCCATATTCATTTTCAATTTTTTGGCAGTGGCATTGATGATGCGAATATTTGCCTGATGTGGCACCAGCCAGTTAATGTCCGACTTTTCCATGTTATTCGCTGCCAGGGTTTCATCAACGATGCGCCCAAGTGTATTCACCGCGATTTTAAAAACTTCGTTACCCTGCATGGTGATATACACCACGCCATCCTCCTGATCGCCATAACCTTCCGACACACCACCGGTGGTGGATAACAAATCCTTGTACTGACCATCAGCATGCAGATGTGTAGACAGGATTCCTGCTTCATCACTGGCACCTAACACCACAGCACCGGCACCATCGCCAAATAAAACGCAGGTACCGCGATCCGTCCAGTCAATAATGCGTGACATAGTTTCGGCACCTACCACCAGCGCACGACGATGACTGCCACTGGCAATAAATTTATCGGCGATACCCAATGCATAAACAAATCCGGTACACACTGCCTGCACGTCAAAAGCCGCACAACCTCGAACACCCAGGCGCTGCTGTAACAAGCAGGCGGTACTGGGGAAAACACGATCCGGTGTGGTAGTGGCGACAATAATCAGGTCAATATCTGTGGGTAAAATACCTGCCGCGTCTATGGCCTGACGTGCTGCATGCTCGGCCAGATCACAAGTGGTTTCACCGTCTGCCGCAATGTGGCGTTTTTTTATACCGGTGCGATCAGTGATCCATTGATCCGAAGTCTCAACCATTTTTTCCAGATCATGGTTGCTGAGCACTTTCTCCGGCAGATAACCGCCAGTGCCTTCGATACGCGAATAAATACGGGATTGAGCGCGAGAAGTTGTCATACTGCCTGCCCCTGTGTTGCGGCTCTTTGCGTCATCGCTGTTTCAACGTGTTTACTGATGCGTTCAGGTACGTTCTTTTTCACTTCTACAATGGCTTCACGAATAGCACTGGCATAGGCCAGCTCATCAGCACCACCATGGCTTTTGATCACAATGCCCTGCAAACCCACAAAACTGGCACCATTATAACGTCGTGGATCAATACGTCGTTTAAGAGCATTGAGTACAGGCATTGCCACCAGCGCCGCTATGCGGGTCAGCAGATTGCGTTTGAATTCTTCGCGCAAAAAATGGCTGATCATTTTTGCCACGCCTTCCGTGGTTTTCAGTGAGATATTACCCACAAAACCGTCACACACCACCACATCCACTGCACCTTTGAAAATATCGTCACCTTCCACGAAACCCACGTAATTGAGATCGCTGTCGGCCAAAATACGCGCGGCTTCTTTGACTCGCTCGTTACCTTTGACTTCTTCTTCACCAATATTGAGCAGCCCAATCGTAGGTGCCTCAATATTCTCCACTGCACTGGTGAGCACCGAACCCATCACCGCGAACTCGAACAGATTATCCGCACTGGTATCCACATTGGCACCCAGATCCAGCATGTGTGTCACGCCCTTGATATTGGGCAGCGTGGAAATAATAGCCGGACGATCAATACCCGGTAACATTTTCAACACAAAGCGTGCGGTCGCCATTAGCGCACCGGTATTACCCGCGCTGACACAGGCCTGTGCTTGCCCCTCTTTCACCAGATTAATTGCCACACGCATGGACGAATCTTTTTTGGTGCGCAAAGCTACGGACGGTTTTTCATCCATGGCCACCTGTTGGGAAGCATGCTGGATACTCAAACGCTTGGTCGGTTTTTTGTTGCGTAACGCCAACTCTGCCATCAACATTTGTTCGTCACCCACCAGCACAATGTGCAGTCGGGATGTTTCAGAAAGCACCTGCAATGCTGCGGGCACAACCACAGAAGGGCCGTGGTCGCCTCCCATGGCATCAAGGGCAATGGCGATTATTTGAGTCATCGGTATTTGAATCGAACCCTGGTAAAAACAGAGTTAAAAGATGCTGCATGACAAACGTCTAGCGCCTTGCATATTGATGCAAGGCGCTAGACGTTCGGGCAACGTAATAAAAAAAGGAAAGGCGATTATTATTCGTCGCTGGCGGAAGCAATCACTTTGCGGCCACGGTAATAACCATCAGCACTGATATGATGACGGCGATGGGTTTCGCCTGTGGTGGGTTCAATCGACAACGTAGCACCCTTCAACGCATCGTGTGAACGACGCATGCCGCGGCGTGATGGAGTTACTTTACTTTTTTGAACAGCCATTGTGATTCCTCATATTTAACATGTTTTCTCAGTCGTTTTTTCCCGACTGAGAGGTTTTCAACTGAGACAGCACCGCAAACGGGTTTTCACGTTGCACTGTTGTCACATCCTCTTGCCCACTCTCAGTATTGAGAAAGGCTGTGCCCTGCGGACATTTTTCATTGTCATGCATCGCCACCTGGGGCAATGCCAAAATCAGCTCATCTTCGATAATCGATGCCACGGTGACTTCATCATCGAGCACCAGCAATGGATCATAACACTCCGGTAACTGCTGCGCCGCCGCTCGGGAAGACACAATACCCAACCGAGTACGGGTGGATACCGAAAATCCCATGGTCTCCATGCAGCGTTGACACGTCAGCGGCAAGGTGGCCTTGATTGACCCCGTAACCCTGGGGCCGCCTCCTTCATCAACACCAAACTCCAGCAGATATTCTACATTACCCTGCTTTGACAAGCCCGCTTCGTCTGTCGCCAGCAATGGCTGTAGTCGCAGTAACGACGATACTGGCAAACACCCCTCCAGGGTGCGCCCGCGCGCGGCTAACGCCAGCGGCTCAATCGTTTCCTTCGTAGACATCAACCAAAACACCCATTCAGCCAGCCCCGAAGGCCGATATTCTGGCGCACTTACCTCCACCAACGGCAGGCGCGACCGACATAAACGCGGGATTCTATGTGGATTCCGGCTTTATGTCAAAGCACGCCTAGTGCGCGTGGCCATCATCGTCGTGTTTATCTGCATGAGCATCATTTTTTTGTGGTTCAGAATCACCATGGCTATCATCACCGTGACCATGGCCACCACCAGCGTGGTCATGTCCCTTCTCCAGCCGGGCATCCAGCGCCAGATACTCCTCTTTACTCATTCCAGGCAGTTTCTTCACGAATGCAATAATATCCCACAGTTCACCATCTTTATGTGTTACCCCCCATGCAGGCATCCCGGTCATTCTGATACCGTTTTTTGTTGCCCAAAACAATTCGGCAGCAGACATGTGCTCTGCGCTTTTAGCAAGATCCGGTGGGGGCGGGTTCATGCCTTTGGTTATAGGGGAATCTGTACCGCCCGGGGGTGTATGACACATCGCACACATTTCACGATAGCTGCGAAACCCTGAGTCAATCTGTTTGTCACCCTTCGCAGGAGGCGTCACAATCGAAGCAGCACGGGTTTCTATGGAATTTTCCCTGGTTGTCTCCAGTATCCAACTTACGGGGGCGGGGTCTTCCCACGTTGTGGCGACATTAAATGCCCCCGTATAAATCACGAGCAGTGTCATCAATATTCCGAAGACAGTTGCTAGAACCAGAGTGCCAATAATTGTTTTCATAATTGTCCCTATTGGTAAAAATAGTATAGAGGTTAAGGGTGTATATTCAGTTGTTAAGAAAACACAGGTTATATGTCAAAACGACAAGCAACCGTTTTCAGTGATGAAAAGCCAGAGTCCTATCCCAGAACAGTAACAATTAACGTGAAATCGACCTCATAGCCTGAAACTTGAAATTGTTTTCCAAAACACATTACCCCAGTGTACAGCCTATGCCCCGGCTACAAGTCAAGAACCTTTTTCAACGTCTAAAATTTGAACACCTGTCTGATGAAGCATTATTTCCAATAAAAACGTTAACCCTGTTTTCCATTCGGCTGCGTTTATAGCTAATGAACGCTATTAAACCAAAGGAGAACAACCGTGAATACCCTGTTTATTACACGATACCTTATCAGCAGTATTGTCTTGCTGAACCTGGCCGCCTGCGGCACACCCACAACCGATATCACAGACAATCACAATGAAATCATCCTGACCACCCCGGATAAAGAAAGCAAAACAGATACGCAAACGAAACGAAATAACCTTTCTGTCGTTGCCGGACCCGTTGAAAACAAAAAGACCCATACCGCTCAAGAGCAGGAAATTGCTGTAGCCCTGAGTCAAGCTACGCAGCCATCGAGTATCACAACAAAAATCATTCCAGAAAGGCACAGGGTGCAAAAAAACAAGCTGACAGATGTGCTTGCCAAACCTCGTGGTGCTGAAATGTTGCGCTCTGCCCCTGCCCCCTTGCAGGAATATATGGCAGGTATTACAGGGCATTCCTTATCCATGCCGATATTAGCCCCTCCGGTACAGTGGGAGAATGAGCCGGTTGACCGTGAAAACTATGCCCGGATTCATACAAATCCGGTGATTCGTGTTGCCGAAAGCCCAGTATCCACATTCAGCATTGATGTAGACAGCGGTTCGTATACCAACACAAGACGTATGATCATGGCGGGTCATCTGCCACCACAAGACGCAGTGCGCGTCGAAGAATTTTTAAACTATTTTGATTACGCCTATCCTGTACCCGTCAATGTGGATCATCCTTTTTCGGTTACCACAGAAATTGGTCCAAGCCCGTGGTCACAAGGGCGTCATTTATTACGCATTGGTCTAAAAGGTTATAACGTGGATGCAAGCCACCTCCCCGCATCAAATATTGTTTATCTGGTCGATGTCAGCGGCTCCATGCGCTCCGCAAACAAGCTAGAATTACTGAAACAATCACTGCGATTACTCACCAAACAGTTACGGCAGCAGGACAAAATCTCCATCGTGGTTTATGCGGGTGCCTCGGGCGTGGTATTAAATCCAACCCCCGGTAACCAGCGTTCAAACATCCTTTCTGCTCTTGATCGGCTCACCGCAGGTGGCAGCACCAATGGCGGCGCAGGCATTCGCTTGGCCTACCAGCTTGCCGAACAGGCTTTTATAGCAGGGGGTATTAACCGGATTATATTAGCCTCGGATGGTGATTTTAATGTTGGCACAGTGTCCTTCGAGGCATTGATTGATCTTGTTGAAGAAAAACGTAAAACAGGCATTACCTTGTCTACCCTCGCCTTCGGTACCGGCAATGTGAATGACCAGTTAATGGAACAACTGTCAAACAAGGCAAATGGACAGTATGCGTACATCGATACCTTAAATGAGGCACAAAAGGTACTGGTGGACGAAATTTCATCAACCCTGCAAACCATTGCCAAAGATACTAAAATTCAAATCGAGTTCAATCCTGATATTGTAAGTGAATACCGTCTGATTGGTTACGAGAATCGCGCCCTCAAACGGGAAGACTTTAATAACGACAAAGTCGATGCTGGTGAGCTAGGCGCGGGATACCGGGTAACAGCGCTGTATGAACTGAGCCTGGTCAACAGTCAGTCACAGCTGATTGTTGACCCACTGCGCTATCAGGCAACAAAACCACTAACGGTAAATTCTTCAGGTAAAGCCATATCATCTGAACTGGCCTTCCTGCGGCTGCGCTATAAGCTTCCAGAAAGTAATACCAGCACCCTGATAGAGCACCCCATTTATACCCGTAATATCAAACATAACCTGGATACAACCAGTATCGATTTTCGTTTTGCCGCAAGTGTCGCTGCATTTGGTCAATTATTGCGCGGTGGCCAATATACCGGCGCATTCCAGTATCAAAATGTATTATCGCTTGCACGTAACAGTAAAGGCGAAGACCCTTTCGGCTATCGAGGTGAGTTCATTCGTCTGGTCAATCTTGCAAATTCACTGGCAAGCAGGCCCGCACAGCAATACAATCAACCTGTAGATATGTTGTAAATGAATGATTGAACAAAATGGTACACGGCACAGTTACTCAAGCCGTGTACCATTTTTTCTGTCGTCATATACCCGTGGCGTTTGAGATTTAGGTGTCAATGTGCGTCATATTTATTTCATGGCACCAAAAGTAGGCGCTTTTAGGCGAGGCGAAATGACGAGTAATAGTCGTTCTATTGCGAGGAATTTCAACGCAGCCATGGAATAAAGAGGGCATGCAGTGACACCTAAATCTCAATCGCCACGGGTATAGCATTGGAAAATACGTGATACACGACAATAACGACGAAAATTTAATGTTGAAGTTTTCCCATAATGGCGATGTTTCTGCCTTTGACGTGTTATATGAGCGGCACAAGGCTCCTCTGTTTCGCTATATTCTAAAACAAACCAGACACAATCATGCAGTAACAGAAGAGCTTTTTCAGGAAGTCTGGAGCAACCTGATTCGTGCCCGGGAGCAATACCAGCCCTCTGCGCGTTTCAGCACCTATCTGTTTCAGATTGCCCGTAATCGAATCATTGATCACGTAAGACGAGTGTCTACAAGGCCGATCAACGACCCGGAAACCGGTCATGAAGACATTGCCAGCCCGGATAACCATGGCCCGGACCGGCACGCACACACTGCTGACTGCATTGAACAATTACAAACCCATGTCAGCCGGTTACCCAACGAGCAACATGAAACGTTTATTCTGAAACATGAAGGCGAACATACTCTCGGGCACATCGCCGAAATTACCGGCGTAACGCTGGAAACCGCAAAAAGCCGACTGCGTTATGCCATGAAAAAATTGCGGGAACTCATGCCGGAGGAATGCCTGTGAGTGATCAACCTGACAATCAATCCAGTGATGACAAAAAAATCAGTGCCCTGTATCGTGCAGGCAGCACAACACGACCACCGGAACATATTGATCAGGCCATTCGCGCAGAGGCAAGACGCTCTGTCAACTCGATGCCACGGCGTGTACGATCCCCCTGGGCTGTACCCGTATCAATGGCTGCCGTTCTGGTATTGAGTGTCAGTCTGATTTCATTGATACACGAAGAAGCCCCCACGGTATCCGATATCGATATCCGCTCTGATGTCCCCGCCATGCATGCTGAAGAAATGGAAATAGTAGAAAATGTTATTAAAGAAAAGTCTGTTGATAACCTGAAAACCTTAGATGACCAAGTATCGGCAGCTGAAACTATGGGTATGACTCAACCTGAGTCAGACACAGAACAAAAAACAGAACAGCAAAAGACAACAGCGACTAAATCTTCTCCCCTTCCGCAAAAAAGTTTGGCATCTGCAAAAATCAATGCGGAATTAACCTCCGATGCCGCCGTCGAAAGCAGTGATAAAATATTACAGGAATCACTTCGTCGGGTAACTCCTCAACCTGAAAGCCAACCACCTGCAACCGGACTGGTTGATAGCAGAGCGGAATTCAGCACCGGATTAAAAAAAGACCTTGGCGCTAAAGCCAATGAAAACTGTGAGCAGTTAAGCCACAGCGCATGTCTTGATTCTAAACAATGCAGTCTGATAATGAATGAGCAAAAAGCACTTATCTGTCATCGCTCAACAAATCACTGTGACAGCGAATTTACTCAGCGCTCAGACACAAAAGAAAGCTGTGAAACCAAACAAGGCTGCGCGTATATTCCCCCCCCCTGTTTTTGCCCGCCGGATGTTATTTGTATCTGCGCTGGAGGTCAGCCGCCACAATGTCAGCCCCAAAAAACGGGAACACAAGATCAATCAAGACATCCGATGCCGGAATAACCAGGCAGCCAATACCAGAGTTACGGCTCCAATGATCGCCATGGGCCAGAACTGGTGAAACAATAGTGCAAAACTATCACCCTCCAGCGTAACGCCGCGCACAATCACCAGAAAATAACGCAACGGATCAAGATAGGTGAGCCATTGCACAACTTCCGGCATATTGGCAATGGGGGTCGTAAAACCGGACAGAATGACCGCCGGAACGATAAACAGAAAGGCACCGAGGATTGCCTGCTGCTGGGTGACACAAATAGACGAAATCATCAGTCCAATACCCACCGTCGCCACCAGAAACAACAGGATGCCCAGGTACAGGGCTGGAATACTGCCACGCAGGGGGATATCGAAAAACCACACCATCAACAAAATAATCAACGTTGCTTCCAGCAGACCAATAACAATGCCGGGAACTGCTTTGCCAATAAGAATTTCCACTGGTCGTAGCGGTGTCACCAGCAATTGATCAAAAGTACCCTGCTCGCGCTCACGTGCCACCGACAATGCGGTGACCAACAGGGTTACCACCAGCATCAGCGAACCAACAATGCCCGGCACAATAAACCACTGGGATTGCAAATTTTCGTTATACCAGGCACGCATTTCCAATTTGACTGGCGGGCCGGTTTGTCCGTGTTCACGTTGCCATTCACGATTAAAATCCAGCACTACATCCCGCAGATAATTCAGAGCAGTCATCGCAGTATTGGAATTCCGGCCGTCGATAATCAATTGTAATGGAGCCGGGTCACCTCGTTGTAAATTGGCGCTGAAACGTTGGTCAAGGCGAATCACCAGCAACACTTCGCGATTATCAATGAGCGGTGCAATCTCATTATCGTTACTAATTTCATAAAGAATAGAAAAATGGGGTGAGCCTTCGATACGCGCCAACAGCTCGCGCGATGCTCCACCGCTGTCTTCATTATAAACCGCGACAGGTACATCGTTGAGGTCATAAGTAGCGGCAAAACCGAAGATGAATAACTGTAAAATAGGTGGCACGATAATAATAATGCGACTGCGTTTGTCACGCATCAGAGCGAGAAACTCCTTGCGGGCGAGAGCGAAAATGTGCAGGAAGTTCATGCGGCATTGCCCTGTGCTGATATATCTTCGTTTTTATCACGTTGTGAGTTGGAAACGCAGAGATCGCAGAGGCGCAAAGGTCGCAGAGAAAACCATAAAGAAAAACCTCTGCGCCTCTGTGATCTTTGCGTTAAATGGCTGCACTTACTCATCCCACTCTCCTTAATCCAGCCGCTTGTAGGATTTTTTCACCACCAACGTGGCAAGAATTAACAGCATGAATAACATGGCTCCAGCATTAGCCAGTATCACCGGCCATACTGGACCGGCAAGAAACAGGGTTTGCAAAATGGCAACAAAATAACGCGCAGGCACTAGATAAGTGATGGTTTGCACCCATCCGGGCATGGAATGAATATCAAACAGAAAACCCGAGAGCAGAAAACTGGGCAGAAAGCTGACCACCAATGCCACCTGCCCGGCTAAAAACTGGTTGCGTGTCACAATGGAAATAAGCAGGCCGATAGCCAATGACACCAGCATGAACAGCGCCGAGCAAAGCATCAGTAACCAGACCGGACTGAGCAAGGGTACATTAAACAGGAACAAGGCCATGGCCACGCTGAGCAGCATGCCTCCCATACCTAACATAAAATAAGGGATCAATTTGCCAATCAGCATTTCGCCCATGCGCAACGGTGTGACCATTAATGCTTCCATGGTGCCGCGCTCCCATTCACGCGCCACAACCATGGCGGTCAGTAAAGAACCGATCATGGTCATGATAATAGCGATCAACCCTGGCACCAGAAACAGGTGACTGGACAGTGCCGGGTTGAACCATACTCGCTGTTCCATGGACACGGGCAAATCGAGCGCCCGCCCGCGTGCAGCGGAAAAATGTTGTAGCCAGGCCAGCCAGGTACCTTGAATATACCCTTTGGTGATGTTGGCCTGATTGGAATCCACGCCGTTGACAAACACACCAATGGGCGCTTCATCGCCACTCAGCAGGCGACTGGAAAAATCATTACGCAGCCAAAGAATACCGTCAATACGCCGCTCGATCAGCGCCTGTTGGGCCTCCTGTATTGCGGCAAAACGTTGGGGGTGAAAAAATTCAGAGCGGTCAAAGGCTCCGGCCAGCGACTGAGCGGCGGTGTCTGGCTGTTCAATGACAATTCCTAACGGAATATTTTTAGCATCCAGCGACACGCCGTAGCCAAACAGCAGTAACAACACCACAGGCATGATAAAAGCAATGGAAATACTCGATGGGTCGCGCAGGATTTGCAAACTCTCCTTGCGGATCATACCCCACAGGCGACGCAGTGAAGCACTCATGCCACAATCTCCATGGCGTTATTCTGCTCACGCTGTTCAATAAGCCGGATAAAGGCGTCTTCCATGCTAGGGTCAGGGTTATCCACCGTGCGTGCGCGGGCTTTCATTTCCCGTGGCGTGCCTTCCGCCAGCACCGTGCCCTCGGCCATGATCACCAGACGATCACAATAATTGGCCTCTTCCATGAAATGAGTAGTGACCAACACCGTTACCCCGGCTTCAGCAAGGGCATTGGTGCGTGCCCAGAATTCACGTCGCGCCAACGGATCAACACCGGAGGTAGGCTCATCGAGAAACAGAATTTCCGGTTCATGCATAAGCGCTGCAGCAAAGGACAAGCGTTGCTTGAAACCTAACGGTAAATCGCGGGCGTTGGTTTCCCCATAGTCCGCCAGCTCAAAAGTATTGATGGCCCATTTTACCCGCTCATCCTGATGATCGCTGCGCAGCCCGTACGCACTGGCGAAAAAGCGCAGGTTTTGCATTACTGAGAGATCACCATAAAGCGAAAACTTCTGTGCCATATAACCGATATGACGACGGGCTTCAGCACGCGCAATATGTAAATCCAGGCCCGCCACTGACAATTCACCACCACTGGCTGGCAACAATCCACAGAGCATACGGAAAGTCGTGGTTTTGCCCGCGCCATTGGCTCCCAACAGACCAAAAATTTCGCCGCGCTTTACATTAAAACTGACATTGTTAACCGCGATAAAATCGCCAAAACGACGCAACAATTTATGTACCCGGATGACTTCTTCACCATCACGCGAATCAATATGCAGATTCATTCCGCCAAGATCTGCTGTGCCGTTGTGACGCACTTTTAGACGGGCAACAAAAGCATCTTCGAAACGCGGTGCAACAGGCTGAATATGAACATCGTCAAGCCCCGGCAGTAGATTCTCCGCTGTAGGTTGAATTTCCGGCTCCATAACCAGGCGCACTGTTTCACCCTCTACCAAAGCATCGAGCACACCCGGAGCCTGATCGAGACGGGTCTGTAACTGGCGATGGGAAATACCGGCAGCACTAACCTGAAATATACGGCCCTGCACTTTGGCGCTGAATTCAGCGGGTGCCCCCTGCCCGAGCAGCTTGCCCTGATGCAATAACAGCACTTCGTTACAGCGCTCAGCTTCATCCAGATAAGCGGTACTGAGTAACACACTCATGCCCTGCTCTTTCACCTGTTGGTAAACAATGGCCCAAAGCTCACGGCGCGATACCGGATCGACACCCACAGTAGGCTCGTCCAGCAACAGCAGGCGCGGCGCGCGCAACAGCGCACAGGCCAATCCCAGCTTTTGTTTCATGCCTCCGGAAAGTTGCCCTGCCAGCCGCGCAGTAAAAGGCGCAAGCCCCGTCATATGCATCAACTCGGTATAACGGATAGCGCGTTTTTCCTGTGGCAGACCTTGCAGCTCCGCGTAGAGATCAAGGTTTTCCTGCACGCTAAGGTCTTCGTAAAGACCGAAACGTTGTGGCATATAACCCACCGCCGATTGCACGATCTGTGACTCAGCCACAGCATCCAGACCAAGTGCGGAAATTGTGCCCGATTCGGGACGCAACAAACCGCAGGCCAGACGCATGAGCGTGGTTTTACCCGCACCATCGGGACCAATAAGGCCGGTCACCTGACCGGGAATGATATCGAAACTGACATCATCAAGCGCACACAGTGCGTGCTCAGCACGGGTGAAAACCTGACGAACATTGCGGAAAATAAGTACCGGATTATCCATTATGGTAATCATTTTCAGCGATCCGTTCAGTAATGAACATAAAATGATTAAGCATCACCGCAGGGCCGTGATCCGCTGCCCACATCGGCTTGATCAAGCTCAATGCTCACGCTTACCGGCATACCCAGACGAAGCTCTCCTGCGGGATTACAGGCAATAATGCGCACGGAATAAACCAATCGGGTGCGTAACTCCGGCGTTTGTACTGTCTTTGGTGTAAATTCGGCGGTGGGTGAAACATAGCCGATCCAGCCCTGATAACGCTTGTCAGGATAACTGTCAGTAGTAATCCAGGCGACAGCACCAGGACGCACACGACCGAGCATAGGCTCCGGTAAATAAGCACGCACCCAGACGGGGTCGAGAAAAGCCAGAGTCAGCACTGGCGACTGCGGAGACGCCATGTCACCGGGCTCAAGAATGCGATTGCGAATAACCCCATCCGCAGGCGCATGGAGGCTGGCATCGTTAAATCGCTGCTGAACCTGTTTAAGTACCGCCTTGCGTGCTGCCAACTGGGCACGGGCAACAGCAATGTCTTCCTTGCGGCTGCCAGCCTTGAGCAATGCCAATGTGGCATGTACCGCCTTCACCTGAGCGGCAGCAGCATCAGCCTGGGAGCGTGCCTGCTCCTCATCCTGTGGCGAAGCGAGCTTCTTCTCCAGCAACCGGGCCATGCGACGGTAACTGTCACGCGCCGCCTTGGCCTGTGCCTCCGCAGCCTGCAATTCAGCTTCACCTTTGCGAATTTCCTCCGGGCGACTGCCCGCTTCCAGTCTGGCCAACACTTGCCGTTGTGCCTCCAGCGCTGCTTCGGTCTCGGCCAACTGTGCTTCCAGCAATTCCGTTTGCAAACGGGCCAATAATTGTCCCTTGTTGACGCGGTCTCCCTCCTGCACCAGGATTTGTGCGATATGCTCATTACCATTGAAAGCCAGCTGCGCCTCACGGATATCAATATTGCCGTATAAAGCAAGCTGACCGTTGTCAGCATCACCTGGGGATTTCAGCAGCCAGAAATAACTCCCTGCTCCCACGAGAACCACAACGATGAAAAAAATAAACAATCGCTTCTTCATATGACAGCTCCCGGGTTTTAAAACGATAAAAAAATCAGGTTTACATCTACGGCCAAGGCCACAGTTAAATACAATTGGGTTTTGTCTGCTGCTACCCAGGTTACACTTATCTTCCACCACCAGTGACCGGGATACCTAACCCGTCAGCCCCAAAATATAAGCTTCAATGGTTTTCAGCCAGGAATCGTTGCGCCTGAAGAGTTATAGATGGGTTTGGTGATTTTGCTTGAAATTTGATTCGAGTGATGATGTTATAGCGCTGTAACTTCATGATTCTTGAATGAATAATCTTTCAATGTAAGAAAGCAGGGTTACATTTTATAATTTCCCGGGCGTCGCTGTTTTTTTGCCATGTAGCGACGTTACTCAGCAAGGACATTCTGACATGCGCACTATTCTGGCCATCGCTCCGCACCCCGATGATGAAATGCTTGGCTGCGGCGGTACTTTGCTGCGCCATATTGCAGAAGGCGATGCCGTACACTGGCTAATCGTCACCGCCATGCACGAACAACACGGCTATGACCACAACACTATTCAGCGCCGGGCCGGGCAGATTGCTCAAGTTTGCAAAACCACAGGCTTTACCGCCTGTCATGAACTCGGGCTGCCTACTGCCCGCCTTGACACATTACCCATGAGCGACATTGTCACTGCGTTAGGAGGCGTTGTGAATACGGTGCAACCTGACACCCTTTACATTCCCTATGCGGGTGACATACACACCGATCATGGCGTAGTAGCCACAGCCGCCAAAGCCTGTAGCAAATGGTTTCGTTACCCCAGTGTGCGTCGTATTTATGGCTATGAAACACCTTCGGAAACAGATTTTTCTCTACCGCCACATGGCCCGGGAATGCCGGTTCAGCGGTATGTGGACATCAGTACATATCTGGAAAAGAAACTGGAAATACTCACACTTTACGAAAACGAACTGGATGACTTTCCTTTCCCCCGCAGTCGGGATGCTGTTATCGCACTTGCAAAAATGAGAGGAGCCGCTGCGGGCTGTCAGGCCGCTGAAGCCTTTCAGGTATTAAAAGAAATTGTTTAGCCTGCAAGGCCGACACAGAGCAAAAATATTTTCGACTTTGAAATTTGAAATGAATTGATTTGTAAGTGGTTTTAATACGGCTTTAAAGTCAGCCGAGCACAAAACCGCAGACAACAAAAGGCAATATTTCCCGGGCAACTCCTATTTCTGGATACCTCGTATCTATCAACATGCGTGGCATAGCGTTACGTTAGTGAAATATCAAGCAATGATTCCTGGTAACCGGCGAAATGCCGCTCCATATTATCGGTTTGAAAACACACGAACAAATCGAATATATTTAATCTGTCAACGAATAATCAGCTCATATTCAAATATGTCAAACTCGCTACCTCGTAATACGGAGTCCGTATGCCTGCCACGAAATCGTCCACCATAAACAGCTTCAAGTACCCCTTGCAATACACCAAGTGTAAAGGCGCATTTGCGTTCGGACCCTTGCTCGGGCTCGCCCGCAGAACAGACAGTATCTGTCGAATACGTTCTATAACCGCCATCTATCTTTTCCATTTTATGGAGAATCAGTAAACGCGTACCATCTTTACCCAACACAGCAGCAACTTTACTGCACAAATCCTGTAATGAAAGCTCTCCTTCCAACTGTTGTTGTTTTGCTACTTGTCGCCCTCTGGCACGACCAGCTGCAATAAGTGCGATAGCGGTCGCTTTGTCACCCAACGCATCTTCTATACCCGTGATAATTGCTTTTAAACAAGCAACGCTACTAAAATCGCCCAGTTCGGCTCTTAATACACCCATTTGAACTCCCGTATATTTAATAATTTGGATATTAGCCAACCCTTGGCAACATTTCTTCTATCCGCTCTATTCTATATACGTAATTACTTACCAGCAATAGGTGTAACCGTTCAAACTTTACCCTGGTTTAGTAATAAACTGACAGACCGCTAACTTGAATTAAAGGATAGAACATCGACTCTGGATAACATGAAATGTTTATCTGAAGATTGAACAACCCGTAATACTCATACTGCACACCACAAGAAACCCTATATATACGCATCAAAAACAATAAAACAAGATTGCATATCGCAAATATTATTTGCAATACGCAATCAATGGTTTGCATATTGCAAATTTTTTCATATGCTTTTTATGCTCACCGTGTTGCAATTTGAATTCCCAATGGCCTGAAACCGGCAGAAAAAAGGCGGCAAAAACATATCATAAAAGCCCTCTCCACCATCACGCTCCACTGCACACTTAAAATACTGTATATATAAACAGAAAAGTTGGCATAATCCGGATTATAGATTTATGGATAGGTACAAAAACAAAAAACTTGGGCAATTCTGCCAACGAGCAAAGCCTGCCCTGTGTCAAAGCCAACCTTTAGCTGGCAACATGCAACGGTAACATTGCAAACACAGGAAGCGCTTCCAATGCCATTAAGCTCAGCATTACTTAGGAATGGAACACAATAACTTATATAAGTGGCGCTCTGATTTAGTTCGTATTCGTTCGTTCTGATTGAACAAAAGTGCAGGAATAGTCGTTCTATCCCGAGATTTTGTGATTGAAGAACGGGCGAAGACGGGCTGAAGCAGAGGTGCCAATTGTATGAGTTATTGTGTTCCATTCATTAGGGTCGCTCGAACAATAACTGTCTTATTGGTGGGCTGGTTCGGTTTTTTGGGCCTGCACAAGACTCTGGTGGAACCGCTACGCTTGTTCCACCCTTGTATGATTAAACTCAGTACTCAATGAGGTTATTTAAGAGTACGATAACGATGTATCCGGGAAGGTCGTTCCACCCTTAAGCTTCGAGCTTGTTTGTAGATAGGCCTCCCGCCCTCGTCGCCCATTCCGTAGAGTATCCGAGGCCTTGAGTTAAACTCCTGAGCCTGCATTACAAGGTTGGTAAGCGATGGACAGGGTCGGGAAACCAGATGCGATTATAACTAAATAATTGGCGAGTTTATGGAAATCATTAAAAAAAATGTTGCAGGAATTGATGTGTCATCAGAGACACTGGATCTGGTCATTCGAAAAAAAGGGAAAAATTACAAAGCGAAAAAGTTTACGAATACACCTGACGGGCACGCATCATTGGCAAGCTGGATGACGAAGCATAGTGTTTCTCATGTGTGCCTGGAAGCAACCGGTATATACCACCTTGATCTTGCTGTGACACTGGATCAGGAGCCGGGTTTGGATGTGATGGTGTTAAACCCTAGAATCGCCAGAAAGTTTTCGGAGGCGACAATGGTTCGCGGTAAAACAGATGCGATAGATGCCGGTATTTTAGCTCAATACGCTGATACAATGAAATTTGTAGTGTGGAAAGCGCCAACGCCTAAAATACTACAAATAAGGAGTTTCTCACGCCGATTGGAAGCATTAACAAAAATGAAAGTGCAAGCAAAAAATCAATTGCATGCTCTTCGGGCAACCCTTCACACACCTTCACAAGTTGTTGAAGATGCAACGTTTATGATCGAGCATTTAGAAAAACAACTTGAAGTATTAGGGAGCTGTGCGTTGGAGATAATCCGGTCAGACAAGGAGATTAACAACGTACTGGAATTGTTAACGTCAATAAAAGGGATTGCTGAAAAAACCGCTATTCAACTGATTGGCGAGTTACTCGTATTGCCTAGCGATATGACACCAAAACAGTGGGCGGCTTATGCTGGATTAGATCCTCGTGTTGTCGAGTCAGGTAAATCAATTTCAAAAAAACGACGAATAAGCAAAGCAGGGAATCGCCATTTACGAAGGGCATTGTATATGCCAGCCCTGAGTTCCACACAACATGAATTGCATGTGAGCGCATATTATCAACACTTAATCAATGACAATGGCCTGACTAAACTACAGGCGTTGTGCGCTGTTATGCGTAAATTACTGCATGCCATTCATGGAATGTTGAAGTCTGGTAAACCGTTTGAAGGAACCCGCTTTTATGCCATTCCAGTAGAAATTAAATAATATGTAGGAAAAAAATGAGAAATATCTCGATTTTTCCTTGATTTTAAACAGAGTATCTACCCGGATAATCGGCTACCTGAGAAGGCGGTGGAGTTAGGGTGTTTATCGATTTCTTTTGTTCCGCTTTATTCAATGCAAAGTAAAACCGTAGGGTGAAACAAGCGCAGCGGTTCCACCAATAGGCTATAAGGAACAACAAATTGCTTCTGTGTTTACTGCCTGCTGACAAAAAACCCCTGCAATAAAAAATCGATTGCCTGAAACAGGAGAAAAAATCTTTTTTGCAATAACGATTCACCGGTGGGTCAAGGTGGACATCAATGGCTGATCGAACCTTGAATATGTTCCGTTCCCGCTTGGTGGAACCGCTGCGCTTGTTCCACCCTACCCAGCTTTCGTTTCTTTATCCTAAGCCGTTCTTAAGGTAAGGGTCCAGTAAAAATCGATACCTCGATACTTTTATTACCTTCGCGGTCCTGCCAATCACCCAGGTAGCGATAGCCCAGTTCAGTTTGGAAGAACTGAACAATCCGGTTTTGTGTTGTGCACTCGCGCTGGCCAACATTGCTCATCCAGATTTCCTGTCTCTACCGATACAAAACCGTTTTTAAATAATCGTCGGTGACAACAAACTCAGGGTCTTTGCCTGTCAACGCTCTTGTGAGTGGAACGATTTTTGTTCTAACACCCATGCCTCGGTAATCAACATAACCATAATCACGAAGCACTTCCATAATGATGGTATTTCTTGGAGAGCGTTGACCCGCTTTCATTTTTTCAATCGTCATTGAGTTTGGTAAAGCCCCCGGGCTGATCACCTCAAAACGGTTGGAATAACTGGCCGCTTCAATTTCAACGAAGCGCGTCCAATCGCGGTGTGCTAGAGCGTTGATTAAGGCTTCCCTAACGGCTTCAAGCGGGTAAAACCACTGCGTCTCCCTGCGCAAACCTTCGTCGATTTGGTCGGCTTCCTGAGAGATAAATGGCTTCATTTGTTCCATAAAGCGTTCAATAATGCCGCCATCCACCAACCGTTTTTCTCCGTCGCCAATGTCCCAGCGGCCGACCATAGGCCCATCAAGAATATCGTCAAGCGCTGCCCGATACTCTTTGTCTGCGCTGTTGAACGCCATTACCCGTAAACCTGCCTGTTTGAGGAAACGTCGCGGACTTTTACCAAATAATACCAATCCAGCAATGGTGCAACAGATGCCGCCCGCCGTTTCGGTTAAAAAGCTTAAGCCAAGCAATCGCGCCTGCCATTCATATGGCGTTTGAGGAACCTCAGGGTCACGCAGAATGTCCCGGAAGTAGTTCGTCAAACGTGCTTCATCCAGGCAGTTAATATCTGTGCGGGGTACCGGCATAACTTCGGTGTGTAGCATCCCGCCCAACTCAAACAATCGCATTTGCTGTTCTCTCGTGGCCAGCCTTGATGTCGAGCCAACACGAATATAAACCTCTTCTCTGCCACGATCACGAACAACATAAGGCTTGGAAATGCCTTGAGGCAAGCTGATGACCGCAACTGACTTATCATCACCTATTTTGACTTCTTCATAGAAGGGCAAAATCATCGGGTGAATTTTATCTTGCATGATATTCATCACCCACTCTTCGATATTCTCCCGCTGAATACCTGTGATCGTTCCATCATCTTCAACGCCCAACAATAACTTACCGCCTTGAAAATTGGCCAAAGCGACGACTTCTTTCGCCAACTGCTCGGGGCGAATATCATCACGTTTAAATTCCACCCCGGAATTTTCACCATTGGCGATGATTTCCAATAATTCAGTTTTTAACATTTCATTTTCCAAGCTGGAATAAGTGGATAATTGAGAGTGGCCAATAACGTCTGCGCCATGGCGTGGAGTGTGGAAGAATAGAATTCGGTTTTTTTGATGACCATGGGATTTCTGTATAATTTTTGTATTTGATGTGTTTCGTCAGAGCAGATCGATATCAAGGCCAGCCGCCTTCAAGCGCTGTGTCAGATTGCGCATTTTGCTGAATTCCGTACCAAAGCTCTGACGCAGTCCCACACCCTCGCAAAACTCCTTGGCCGTGATATTTGTCAATTCGTCTGCATACTTGATCATTTGCAAGTGCAGCTCAGCGGTGTATTGGTTACGTGGCGCTTCAGCCAAGGTCTGCTTGATGCGCTCATAGATGTGGTTTTCGTTCATTTCTGAATCTGAATATCGGCAAATTTATATAATTTAGCTAAATTATATAAGCCGATCGGAAATAGCAAGAGTAAATCGACGCTGCGCCTGATTGGCAGCCATCGAATGGCTGAGTAGTAGCAATCATAATCACGATGCCACTTCCCGCTGGTCTTTTTCGCGTTTAGCATCCTTGATAATGTGTATACCCCCTCTGATCACAATGGCGGCAATGATTAAACCAATGAACAGATCGGGATAAGACGAGCCAGTATAGGCAACCAGAAAACCGCCACTAATCACACCCAAATTAGCAATCACATCGTTTTTTGAAAATATCCAGCTTGCCCGCATATGCACTTCACCCTGGCGATGTTTGTAGATCAGCATCAGGCAAACCGTGTTGGCAATAAGTGCCACAATGCCCACAACAATCATCATTGTGGATTCCGGTTCGCTGCCAACGACAGTACGACGCACGATGTCAAACAACACACCAAGCCCTAACACGACCTGGAAAACACCACTGACATGGGCTGCCTTCGCCTTGACGAGCAGACTCCGCCCCACTGCATAGAGACCAATGGCATAAACCGTTGCATCGGCCAACATATCCAACGAATCCGCAATCAGTGCGGTTGAATCTGCAATAATTCCGGCCACCATTTCTGCCATAAACATGACACCGTTAATGGCCAGCAACAAGACGAGCACTCGGCGTTGCTCTTTGTTTTTTATCTCAATTTCGCAGCCACAACCGGACATCGCTACCCGGCCTCAGTCTTGAACATTTCAGACTGAATACCGATCCGACAACGCCCGCCTTCGCGCAGGCACAATCGTTGACGAAAACGTTTTAAATCTTTGTTATAAATCTCATTCGTATCGGGAAGTGCCTGCACGGTGGCGTATAGCGGTTCCAGGTATGCGGGTGCAGTCACCAGACGATGGTAGACCCAGCGCCCTTCTTTTTGAGACAGCAACAATCCTGCCTGACGCAAAATTTTCAGGTGGCGGGAAAGTTTGTAGGGGGGCTCCAGTAGGCTGTCAACCAGCTCGCACAAACAGGATTCTTCACCCGTCTCTCTCATCAAACGGATGATCCGTAATCGGGTTTCATCGGCTAGCGCTTGAAAAATGACTTCTGCCTGAATGGTAATTATTTGCATACTTGCACTATAGCGCAAGTATTAATAGTGAATCAAATGAATAACCCTGCCTTCATGCGTATATCTGACTGAGCCTGAATAATGAAAATCCAACGCAAAGGCGCACCATAGGGGGCACCCCTTGTGGGTGCCCAATATATGCCACAACACAATGCAGGCCAGTAACACCAAACATTTGGGGCAACGAACACCAGGGCAACCACAAGGGATTGCCCCTACGGTCATTTTTGCATAACACCATAACTCACATTCTGGCTGAGGCCTGCGTAACATCCGTTATTAAATCTGATTGCCTTGACCCTACGGCTAAAATACTACCCTCACACACCCAATCGCAGCTACAATGCCCAGAGTCTTTCAACCACCTCAGAATCCAAAAAAACATGAGCTACCAAGTCCTCGCACGTAAATGGCGTCCCCGCACTTTCACTGAACTGGTGGGCCAGGAGCATGTGCTCAAAGCACTGGTTAACGCACTGGATAACGACCGTCTGCACCATGCCTTCCTGTTTACGGGCACCCGTGGCGTGGGCAAGACCACCATTGCGCGTATTCTCGCCAAATCCCTGAACTGTGAAAAAGGTATCAGCTCTACGCCTTGTGGCGAATGCTCAGCCTGCACCGAAATCAACGAGGGTCGTTTCGTGGATTTGATCGAGGTGGATGCCGCCTCCCGCACCAAGGTGGACGAAACCCGCGAGCTGCTGGAAAACGTGCAATACGCGCCCACTCGTGGCCGCTACAAGGTCTACCTCATTGATGAGGTCCACATGTTCTCCAACCACAGTTTTAATGCGCTGTTAAAGACCCTGGAAGAACCACCACCTCACGTTAAATTCCTGCTGGCCACCACTGATCCGCAAAAACTGCCGGTCACGATTCTTTCCCGTTGTTTGCAGTTCAATCTCAAACGCCTGCCGATAGAGCAGATTCGCGGCCATCTGAAACAGGTGCTGGGTAATGAAAAAATCGATTTTGAAATTGCGGCGCTGGCGCTGATTTCCCGCGCGGCTGACGGCTCCATGCGTGACGCACTGAGCCTGCTGGATCAAGCTATCGCCTACGGCAGTGGCAAAGTCGGCGAACCGGACGTGCGTGCCATGCTGGGCTCGATTGAACAGGATCATGTTATTGACCTGCTAAACCTGCTGGCAGCCAACGATGCTCCCGGCCTGCTGGCGCGTATCGCTGAACTGGCACAACACAGCCCGGATTTTGCCGGTGTACTGGCGGAGCTGATTACCACCCTGCACCGCATTGCCCTGGCGCAAAGCGCCCCCAATGCCATTGATGATGGACTCGGCGACCGCGAAGCCATCGTCGCACTGGCAGAAAAAATGACACCTGAAGATGTGCAGCTCTATTACCAGATCGGCCTTATTGGCCGACGTGATCTACCGCTGGCCCCGGATGCCCGTGGTGGTTTCGAGATGGCATTGCTGCGCATGCTGGCATTTCGCCCGGCCAGTGCGAACGCACAACCCGCACCAACCCCAGTCGCTGCCACTCCCGTGCAACAACAAACCACATCCCGCCCCACCCCGGACCCGGGTGGTCTCAGTGTGGCAGAACCCGCACCATCAACACATCCGGCCGCTCCCGTCATGCCTGCTATTCCAGCAGCACCTCCCACATCCGCTGTGCCGGATGACTGGGAAAACATGGTTGCCGCCATGAACCTCTCCGGCATGTTGCAGCAACTGGCCACCAACTGTGTGCTGAGCCAGCGGGATGGCAACAGCTTTCAGCTCAGCATGTCGCCTAACCATAAATATCTATTGAGCAAAAGCCGCGAAGAGGGTTTGGCAAAGGCGCTGGGGCAATATTTGGAAGAAAACGTGACGCTCAGCATCGTGCTGGAAGGTGCCAGCACCGCAACCCCGGCAGAACGCCAACAGGAGCGTGTCGATGCCCGCCAGAGTCAGGCAGAGTCCACCATCCATAATGATGCAACCGTACAAGCCATCGTTGACGCTTTCGACGGGCAGGTGAAACCGGGCTCGGTGCAACCACTGAACTAACCGGGACTCACGCCCCCCGGAAGGGTTTTACTTTCTGCTACTGTCCTTTATCCCCGGCCTTATATGACTCTTTCTGCTGAACTTGATCGCTGTGTGATGTGCGGCATGTGCTCCCAGCACTGCCCCACTTACCAACTCACCGCTGATGAAAACGAATCACCTCGCGGACGTATTGCACTGATAGCAGCCCTCAGCACAGGCCAGATTAACACCGACGCCACCGTGCAAACCCATCTCGAACATTGCACCGGCTGCCGCGCCTGCGAGGCCTATTGTCCATCCGGGGTACGTTTCGGCACCATTATGAATGAAGCCAAGGCTTTGCTGCCCAGGCAGCCATCACCATCGATGCCTTCGCCACAAACAACCCGCTGGCTGCGTCTTTATCAACGCTCAGGGCTGCAAAAAATCGCCCGCGCCAGTGGCCTGCTGAAACCATTAGGCCTGGCACAAAAAGAAAACCTGCTGCCGCGTATTCCTGACACGCCCAATTGGCAAAGCTATTATCCAGTCGGGCCCGGAATCAACCATTGCGGTGATGTTGCCCTGTTCACCGGCTGCATCGCCAACATCTTCGACCGCGAAGCACTGGATGCCAGCCGTCGCCTGCTCAATGCGCTAGGCTACGGTGTGCATGTGCCCCCTGCACAGGGTTGTTGTGGAGCCATGGCTCTGCACAATGGCCAAGCGGATGAAGCCACAGCACTCGCGCAACAAAACCTTGATGCCTTCAGTAAACTGAACATACAAGCCATCGTACACACCGCCAGCGGCTGTACTGCCCATCTCAGTGAGTATTCACAACAGCTCCCGGACGGCCAGGATTTTGTCGGTAAAATTAAAGATATCAGCCAGTTTCTTAATGGGCTCGAATGGCCTGCCCATTTGCCCATCGCCCCATTGCACAAAACTGTTGCCCTGCACACCCCGTGCAGCCTGCAAAATGTATTGCGCCAAGCCGATGCGCCTCGCCAACTACTGCAACGCATCCCCGAACTGGAAGTAGTTCCCCTCGCGCAAAGCACACGCTGCTGCGGTGGTGCTGGTCAGTACATGCTGGAACAGGCTGATTTTGCCCGGCAACTGCGAGAGCAGACACTGGATGTCCTCGACAACCTTTCTCTGGTTGAAAAAATCCGGCAAAAAATAGATACCCTGGTGACCAGCAACCTTGGTTGTGCGCTGTACCTTGCTGCCGGATTGCGCGAGCGCGAAGAGACTATCACCGTCACTCACCCGGTAGTGTTACTAGTCAGACAGTTGAAACCCAATAAATAAAACAACGAAAAA
>WFQM01000329.1 GCA_015487095.1 Gammaproteobacteria bacterium
AGTTTCCGCTCTACTCTGAAAACCTCTGCGGCACTATACGTTATTTGACGTATGGCCCTGTGCCACATGACGGATTCTACTCTGGTCGGTACGCCTATAGACTTTCTGTTTCTGGATGGTCCGGCAGAGGATGTTCTGCCCGGTATCGTGGTGAAAACCGGTGGCATTGTCGGCAGGTTCAATCGTGGAGCGGATCAGTTTTACATTTTCGACCGGGGCTGCCCTGTGGGCTCAGGCGGTGAATTCTCCAGGGCATTGATCAAGGAATATTTGACGGTATGAATCCGGCATCTGCAAAACCGGCAACAAACCTTGCCAGCGCTACGGGGTGGCAGGCCCGTTTGGAGCTGGGTTTCGCGCACATTAATGCACGCACCCGGCTCAGGCACAGCCGTCATATTGGCCCGTTACGGGTGCAGCGTGCGTTTTATCCCGAAGGAAACCTTGCGCATATTTATATTCTTCACCCACCCGGCGGCGTGGTCGGTGGTGATCAGTTGCATATTACTCTGGATATTGCCCACAAGGCGCAGGTGCTTTGCACTACCCCCGGTTCTGGAAAATTCTATTTGAGCGCGGGTGAATGGGCCGTGCTGGAACAAACCTTGCGCATTAAATCCGGTGGCAGTCTTGAGTGGTTTCCGCAGGAGAATATTTTGTTTGCCGGTGCCCGGCTGCGTGCTCGTACCCGCATCGAACTGGAAGATGATGCCGTTTTTATGGGCTGGGACATCACCTGTCTGGGCCGCCCTGGCAGTCAGGAACGCTTTGAACACGGTGCGTTTGATGCCCGGCTGGCGTTTTATCATAACCAGAAGTTGTTACTGGTGGAAAACCAGCGGGTACTCGATAAACAGGTGCTGGAAGCCGCAGCGGGTTTGCGGGGGCAGCCTATGCAGGCTACGCTGCTGGCTTTTCCCTGTGACGAAAACCATCTTGAGCAGGTGAGGAATCAATTGATAAAAAATGGCGCATCCACTCTGACGGGAGTCACTCTCATTGATGGGCTTCTGGTGGTGCGTGCATTGGGTGATAACAGTGAAACCCTGAAACAACAACTAATAACAATCTGGCAGACATTGCGGCCGGGGCTGCTTGACCGGCCTGCGGTGTTGCCACGGATATGGGCAACCTGATGACTGTATGTGTAGGGTGGGCAGGTTTTTTTGCCCACGCGGATTCTGGCAATGCGCGCGTGGGCACAAAAAACCTGCCTACCCTGCGGTCGATTTTTCTGCTCTCTGACATAAAGGTAAACGTATGGATTTAACCCCGCGTGAAAAAGACAAACTGCTGCTGTTTACCGCTGCCTTGCTGGCTGAGCGTCGGCTCGCTCGTGGCGTCAAACTCAATTACCCCGAGGCTATGGCCTATATCAGCGCCGCCATTATGGAAGGTGCGCGCGATGGCAAAACTGTGGCTGAGTTGATGAATGAAAGCCGTCATATATTAAGCGCAGACCAGGTCATGGACGGCATTGCGGAAATGATTGATGAAGTGCAGGTGGAGGCGACATTTCCGGATGGCACCAAGCTGGTTACTGTGCATCAACCTATTACCTGATAACAACAGATTCGGAGTACAAAATGATTCCCGGCGAAATGAAAGTTTGCGAAGGCGATATCGAGATTAATAAAGGCCGTGCAACACTGGGCATTGAAGTCACCAACAGTGGTGACCGGCCCATTCAGATCGGTTCACATTATCATTTTTACGAATCCAACAATGCACTGAAATTTGAGCGTGAAAAAACCCGTGGCTACCGGCTCAACATTCCGGCTGGTACGGCGGTGCGTTTTGAGCCGGGGCAAAGCCGTACCGTTGAGCTGGTGGCCTATGCGGGAAAAAATGTTGTGTACGGTTTTCAGGGCAAGGTCATGGGGTCACTCAATACTGCGACAAAGGAATCATCATAATGGCCGCCATGAACCGACAGGCCTATGCAGAAATGTTTGGCCCCACCACTAACGATAAGTTGCGATTGGCAGATACCGAGCTATGGATTGAAGTGGAAAAGGATTTCACCACTTATGGTGATGAAGTCAAATTCGGTGGCGGCAAGGTGATTCGTGATGGCATGGGACAATCGCAGGCCATTTCCGCCGAAGTTGCTGATCTGGTCATCACCAATGCGCTGATTATTGATCACTGGGGCATCGTCAAGGCCGACATCGGTATTAAAAACGGGCGTATCGCTGCCATTGGTAAAGCGGGTAATCCCGATGTGCAGGACAGTGTGGATATTATTATCGGTCCCGGTACGGATGTGATCGGTGGCGAAGGCAAGATCATCACTGCCGGGGGCATTGATGCGCATATTCATTTCATCTGCCCGCAACAAATTGAAGAAGCGCTGGCCTCGGGTATTACCACCATGCTGGGTGGCGGTACCGGCCCGTCTACTGGCACCAATGCCACCACCTGCACACCCGGTCCGTGGAATATCCAGCGCATGCTGGAGGCTGCCGAGGCTTTTCCCATGAATCTGGGTTTTATGGGCAAGGGCAACGCCAGCCTGCCCGATGCCTTGCATGAGCAAATGCTTGCCGGTGCCATGGGCCTGAAACTGCATGAAGACTGGGGCACCACACCCGCCGCTATTCGCAACTGCCTGAGCATTGCTGAAGAACATGACATACAGGTGGCGATTCATACGGATACGCTGAATGAGTCCGGCTTTGTGGAAGACACGATTGCGGCTTTTGAAGGCCGTACCATTCACACCTACCACACCGAGGGTGCCGGTGGTGGTCATGCGCCGGATATCATCCGTGCCTGCGGGCTGGACAACGTGCTGCCCTCCTCCACCAATCCGACGCGGCCTTATACTGTCAATACGATTGATGAGCATCTGGACATGCTGATGGTGTGTCATCATCTGGATGCGGGTATCGCCGAAGACGTGGCCTTTGCCGAGTCCCGCATTCGCCGCGAGACCATCGCCGCTGAAGACATCCTGCATGATCTGGGTGCTTTTTCCATGATTTCTTCCGATTCACAAGCCATGGGCCGGGTGGGTGAAGTCATTACCCGTACCTGGCAAACCGCGCACAAGATGAAAGTGCAACGTGGTCCCATGAAGGGCGACAGCACGGACAATGACAATAACCGGGTGAAACGTTACGTCGCAAAATACACCATCAACCCGGCCATCACTCATGGCATTGCGCATGAAGTGGGCTCGGTGGAAACGGGTAAGCTGGCTGATCTGGTGTTGTGGTCCCCCGCTTTTTTTGGCGTTAAACCCGCGCTGGTGATCAAGGGCGGCATGATTGCCCATGCCATGATGGGCGATGCCAATGCCTCTATTCCCACACCACAACCAGTACATTCCCGTCCTATGTTTGGCAGCTTTGGAAAAGCACTGACCTCTACCAGTATGAGTTTTGTTTCTGCGGCGGCTATGTCGGCGGGCGTGGTTGAACAGTTGGGGTTACAAAAAATGATTGGCGTGGTGAAAAACTGTCGCAATATCAAAAAACAGGATTTGATTCATAACCATTACACACCGCATATTGAAG
>WFQM01000330.1 GCA_015487095.1 Gammaproteobacteria bacterium
ACATAAGGTGGATTGCCTATCACAAAATCAAAATGATCCAGTTCGTCATAGAGAAGAAAATCCCCCTTAATGAGCCAGACATCGGCAAGCTGTTTGGCCGTCTTACCGGTGAGTCCGCCGCCACACAAAAGAGCAACGACTTGTTCATATGTGGCATCGTAGGAAGATTGGTGTAGCTCAACTGCGCGCAGTGCACTCGATAGAATATCAAGTGGGCTGGAGTTCAGAGCATGGCTTTTCCAACTTTCAATCAAACGCTCTACAATCGCGAGCAGGAAATCTCCTTCTCCAAAAGACGGTTCAAGAAGACGATATTCAAACAACCGGCGACCCGGTGTGTATCCGGCAAGATCGAGAATAAAACCCACCACCTCACGGCGTGTATAAATTGCGCCACGCTCTTGCGTAGTTGAGATTGCAACATGTTCTACTGCCTCACGCACAGGGCAAAGTGGCTCATTTAAAGGTCGAGCCATGCCCGTCTGAGTTGTCATTATTCTGCCTCCCTGCCAATTGGAATTTCTATACTGTTTTCGCCCTCATGCTGCTCAAGAAATTCGCGCATCGAGCGCCGAATCAACCAGGATGCACTAACATTGCTCTGGCGTGCCAGTCGGTCAATGGCCATATAATCATCAGGATTGACCGTCAGAGTTACTCTTTTCATCGGTTTTGATGTTTTGTTCTTGGCCATAGGGATATCATACTCGTGATGCATAGAATCATACGCTATCGTATCAGATAGTTGACCACGAATCATCGATTTTGTCACCTTAAAATCATCGCATCCAAGGACATTTCTTAACTGGCAGCCTTTGGTAAGGTGTTTGCCAGTAGCGACAAACCATGACGACTGCGCTCGTCAAGATTGCTTACGGATAAAGCCAGCGCCTTGCCAAAAGACGCTGCGGAGGTTTCCAGTTGCCCGGATTTGGGCACCAGTTGCCGGGCTGTCTGAATGATCTCCTGCTGCCAATGGGGTGACCAATCATCGTGGGATATTTGCGCCAATGGGCTATCGGCAATCTTGCCCACTTCACGGGCGTTCACATCCAGGCGATCCGCCAATGCCCGTAGCCGATCCAGGGCATCAACATCATGCGTATCCACGCTGGGCCATTGCAGACCGAGTTTAGCAATCCCCTGCCCGGCAAGCGTCTGGCCGATGGCACGGAATGCTGTCAGACCATTATGCCGTTTACAATGAAGCTGCCTGACAAAGACATTCAGCTGTTCACGCAAGGCTTTAAGCTTGTCGGCCTCTCTGCGCCACTCGTTGGCATCAATGCCACCTTTTGAGTCCCAGGCACGCCCCAGTTGTTGCAGCACATCCAACTTGCGCGCCTTGCTTGAGTGCAGTTCCAGACAAAAATCACCCAACCCGACACTGTGCAATCGGCGATAGACCACGTCCAGTGCGGCGATTTTTTCAGAGACAAACAGCACGGTTTTTTTCTCTGCCAGACACTGGGCGATCATATTGGCGATGGTCTGGCTTTTGCCGGTACCTGGCGGGCCGATCAATACAAAGTCTTTGCCCTTGGCCGCCGCCATCACCGCTGAAAGTTGAGATGAATCTGCCGGTAGCGGGCAGAACGTCTCTTCGGGGCCATGGAGTTGATCCAGCTGTTTGGGATCGGGGAAACTGACCGTGCTCAGATAAGGGTCTCGTGGCGTCTCTATTAGATGGCGTACCACCGGGTTCTGTTTTAGCTGATCGGTGCGATCTACCAGATCTTTCCACATCAGATACTTGGCGAATGAGAAGGTGGAAAGAACAACATCTTCTGACACTTCCCAACCCTTGATATCAACAATCGCCTGGGATACCTGCCGCCAAATACCCTGAATATCCAGACCATGCTCATCTTTTGGTAACTCACCCTGGGCGACCGGTAATTCAAGCTCAAAGTCCTGACGTAGCATCTGCACCAGCGTTGGGTTAAAACGGGCTTCGTCATCATGCAGCGTCAGGCTGAATCCCTCACGCATACTTTTTCGCTTGAGCACCATCGGGATTAGAATCAGCGGTGCACGATATCGTTTGTCGTCTTTGTCATCTCGCGTCCAGGAGAGAAAACCCACGGCAAGATACAAGGTGTTCGCGCCGCCTTCTGAAAGCGTGGCACGGGCCGTTCGATAAAGATTGGTTAAACGCCCATCCAGTTCATCCGCATCTATCGGCACATGTACTTCATTTCGGCGCAATGCATCAAGTGCCTGTTCACGATAAAGATCTTCCTGAGTTCTTGATTCATGAATGCTGCGGTCACGTATATCAGAACCCTTCATCAATTCAGGACGTGGCCGAAGTTTGAGTGTATTGCCTTCCGCGATTCGATCTTCTAATTTTCCGGGCTCCGGGGCATCAAGCGTGATCGCACGTTTGCTGGCGCGGAAGCTCAGCAAGTTGTTGCGTAAAGAGAGGTCCAATAGTTTGCGTTGCCAAAGATCGAGCCGATCAAGTGGCTTGCCTGATATCTCTTCAGTTCTGCGAATCTCGTCATCCGGGAGATCAGGGGCTTCATCAAATACGGCTTCCTGCTCCTCGTGCTGTTGTTCTTCAGAGGGTGTACTGCTAACTTCATCACTTGCCAGTGGTTTTATGCGTTGCAACCTTGCCCGGCGGATATCAACCACCATTTCAAACTTGCTTTCTTCCTCTTCAGCAATCTGTTTTTCGCCCTGTTCGATGGCACGTTTAAGGGCTGGGCAAGGTCGCTTTGTCAGCAAGGTGGTTTCAAAAACAACCAACTCTTTCAGCTTTACCCGTTTTCTCAGCGCGGTGATGTCATCCACCACTACTGTAGAAAATTCCTCATTTTTAAGCCAAACACCTGCGAATGCGTGTCCCTGAGTAAACACAATGAGAGGATTTAGTCCGCATTGCTCCAACGCCGCACAAATCAGCAAGGTGCTATCCAGACATGTAGCAAGCCCCGCATCAGCTACCTGACCCGGATTTCGAACTTTCTGGCCTGTTCGTTCAAAACTTGCTGGCGGAAGTGCGTAATCCAGCCCCATGGAACCGATTGCCGCCCAAATAGCGGAAGCCAATTCCCAGGCTCTTTTAGGGCCACCTGCATAGCCATCCAATGCGGCGTCTTTTTTATAGTGACGAAGGATGGCGGCAGATTTTTTCAGTAATCGCTCCACCTGCTTATCGTTGGGTTGAACATAGGCAGCGATCATTTCCGGCATATGCCCGATGCCGCACCACTGGGTTCGTGGTAACAATTCGATAACTTGTTCGCAATCCGCAATTAGCTCGTCTTTTGACGTCAGGGTTACCAACACTTGTATGGTTTCAGACTCATTCAACCGCCCTAACATGCCACTGTCTAACTGCACATCATGATCTGAAATATGGAATTTTTGCCCTGAGGAAACGGCATCGATATGCCAGGTTTTAGTGTTGAGAAAGGAAGGCGTAGATGAGAGCGTTAAGATTAAGTCGCCTAGATCTTGATCACTATCATTGAGCAAAGCCAACTCTAGCAATACAGGCACCGAGTTTTGTAAAAATGCCAGATTGAATTTTGGTGAAAATACCGCCTGAATACGAATAGACTGATCCACAACCTCAAGCTCTTCTGAAGGTTTCAGCTCCATCATTTTTTCCATGCGCTCCCAAAATTACGGTATCTTTTAAATGTGAATTAAGCATTCAAAATACTTTTTTCTAAAAATCACCGGGTACTTTACACAGAGGGTACAGAGTTTTTTGTGTTTTTCTCTGCGTCCTCTGCGCCTTTGCGACCTCTGCGTTTATAACACGTCACTTGTCAGCACCACGACACTATCAGTTCCCAATGTACTGGAACGATTGTCCGAGGGGGTAAACCTCTGGATGCGGGCTAACAACAGGCGGAATGACGGTAGTCCCAGTAAAAAAAGCGCTGACAGAGTGATTCAGCTTTTAATTCACATTTAAGTCTTTTTATTATCACAAGGCAGGCGTGTATTATTTTATCTTCAGCCTTGTTGAGTATGTCCCTTTTTTCATTTGGTGGAACCGCTGCGCTTGTTCCACCCTACCTGGCTTAGCCTGATGGGTATGAGGCACCTTGCTTTTCAACCCTGAGCGGTTTACGACAACGTTATTATTATTTAATATTTCACATCACTTTTTCAGGTGATTCTTTATAGCTTTTGTCGTTGTGATTGGCAGTTAAGAATAACTATAACCTTCTTTTCCTTTTCATTCACGCACGAGCCTTGTTGCTTTGAACAATTCGAACATCGCCATACCCCAACCCTTACATTCTCGTACGCAACCCACGCTTTCGGTGGCCGAGCCTGATATACCATTGGTGCTAAAAGTGGGTATGCAATCTGCAACAAGATTTCGCTAAGCTGGCGTTCAATGACCACTGTGCCCGAGGTAATTCGATAGGTCAAAAAATATATCTGGCGGGGACTGGTTAACACTCGGGTATTGAAAATCGTATAAACATCATCACAGCGCACTGAGTAGGGTGGGCACGTTTTTTGTGCCCACGCGGAAAATAAACCCCATCCAAAAAATTAACTTTCAGACCCTTCCGGTGAAACACGGCTTGTATGAGAGGCCGATTCAATGGCCATATTCCACATTGCATCGGTATGTCAAAGAAGGAAAGTATTCTGTGGATTGGGCAACATGTGATTCAGATGTTGATGGTTTGAGTGGTGGAGAGATCTCCGCGTGGGCACAAAAAACGTACCCACCCTTGACTCCCGCGCAATAAAAAATTCTTGGCTTTATTAAAGATTACCTGACTCGTGAGAACTTTTCTCCGAGTTTGACGGAGATCGTTGAGGGGCTGGGCACAACGTCCTGCGGCTCCATTCACAAACAGCGCAGGCCTTGGCCTGATACCGGGTCGCCGGCGTGGCATTGCTGGCAAAAGGAGGAACAGATAACCGGAATTCTGGTATCAACATCCTGTCCTGTCGGGGCCAAATCAGGGCTGGCTATCTGACAAAATAATCACTTGTCCGCCAACCATAACCTCAGGCGTAACCCCCAGTTCGAGGTATACCCTACTTCGGTAAAGGCAATCATTCCCTGTGGATCAATGATAAAACTGGCAGGCACTCTGCTTACACCAAAGCGTTTTGCTATCTCTCCATATTCATCCACTATGACGGGGAAATTAACGCCCCTTTCATCAAGGTATGACTGCACTTTATGGGCATCACCAGACTGCATGGCTATAGTAAGAACCTGGTAATTTTCAGCAATAGAGGAAACACTTTTTTCCTCCAACTTACATATGCCGCACCACGTTGCCCAGAAATGAAGCAACAGTGGTTTACCCTGATAATACTCGATACCAGTATTTTGACCATTGAGCAGCACTCCTGCCAATGGAGGCGCATGACCTTCAGCCAGGTCTCGCTGTAGAAAAATTTTGACGGAAAAAAAGACAATCAGGATAACAAGGATATTCAGACTTATTTTTAAAACCGGATATTTCTTTAGCATCTGAATTCACGCCCCTGACAAGCTTCGGATATGTTTCCAATAAAATTTCAATAAAATGTGTACAAATGTCTATATTCTGAAATATTCCGTGGTCGCGGCCAGACGGCGAACCGCTCGTCAAAGTCACAGGCGAATACAGTCATTTTAACACTTTATGAATATTGGGAGCGGGCAAAGTGGGGAGGGGCCGCAGAAGGGCAAGATGCAATCTTTATATCAGGAAATATTATTTTCTGCTCTCTTAATCAGGTTACTCCCGAACCGCCTATTAGCTTTAACCAAACGGAAAGTTGATGACACCCTCATATCTATTATCCCATCTCTGAGAGATACCACTTCCGAATTCAAGTTCCCGCTAAATCAATTTTTGACATCGTGATCTTCAAACTAATAGCGTCCCTTTACTTTGTATGTCCTGGAAAAGACTGAAACAACCCATTTTGTCGAGATAATTTACAAAATCAATATCACCTCATCCCGTTCTATAAATTCAACCTATTAAACAGTAAGTTAACAGAGTTGGCCCAAATATTGCTCAATTGTTATACATATTTCATTACGAAATATTATCAATAACAGTGTTCAGGCAAAGGAGGGCTTCCTCATGAAATTCAAAAATTATTACCTCGCCGCAACTTTTGGACTGCTGACGCTGTTGTGGACTGCGCCGTCTTATGCGGTGCCTATCACATTTAGCTTTTCAGGCACGGTAACGAACTACTTTTATGACCCGAGTACTGGCGATACCTTCGGGGGTAGCGTGGGAGTCGGGACGACCTTTACCGGTTTTTATACCTTCGAATCAACGAGTCCAGACTGGTCACCAGCAGACCCTCAATATGGCGGCTATCATAGCGTGCTGCTTCCCTACGGCATGGAAGCCACTATCGGTGGCAATACGGTTTCCGGTTTAAGCTCCGATATGTTAATTGATGTCTGGAATACTCCAGGTGGTGATTCATATTCCGCCGTGGCTCTCGATTTCGGTTTCCAGAGCTTAGGTATCCAGCTCTCCGGTGGCTCCAGCAGCATCTTTGATAATGATTCGCTGCCTCTCTCACCACCCGATATTGCTGACTTTGCCGAAGCCCGGTTCGGTTATGCAGTAACGGACTTTTTCGGACCTGTGGTCCTTAGCGTTGTGGGCACATTAACAGAACTTACTCTTGTCTCCACAATACCAGAGCCCACCAGTTTGGCATTAATGAGCCTTGGTCTTATTGGGTTGGGTTTTGCTCGCAGAAATAAACGATCTGATAGGAAGCATGGGGTGTATTGATTTTATTCTAAAAAAAGGGCGGCCAGATGACCGCCCCAATGATTATTGGTTAGCAGTAGTTTCTACAAAGTTTCAAAAGAACCATCGGTATACGTAATTTTTGTCAGGCCATTGTCCAGCGTGTCTATGCTGCCATAGATTTGGCCGTTGTATTCAAGATCGCCCGTTAATGCATTAAAATCTGCATCTGCAATATTCATGACAACGCGGTCCTGATTGGTGATGGTCACGCTACCGGTTGATACCTCATCAGTGAAGGCACCTGCAATAACAATTTCCCGTACACCGTAGATGATGGTTACCGTCGCCGTACCGGTCTCAAATGCTGTCCGGTCACCACTGATATTGATAGAAGCTTTCGGCAGACCATCCAGTTGTAATTCAAAATTAAGACCAATCGTTCCTACCAGCCAGTTATCTGCATTTTCCAGCATAATATCGGAATCAGCACCCGGCCCTGTCACAGGCGTAAAGCTGTCGGCATTGCTGATGTTGGCAGTCAGACTGGCATTAAAACTGTTGCCATCGATATCACTGATATTGCCCATCATGCTCAGGGTGGCGGGCGTTAACCAGGAAAGTTCGCCTGTTGTCTCATCTTTCACGGCATTTACCAGCGTGGTTGATAATGTGCCCGCAAAGGTTACCGGTGATGCCAGTTCTGCTCCAAGGTCATCTTGTTTTTGCGTCAGTTCTGCATTCAAGTTGATGGAGCCTCCCGAAACATCAGGCTGATCAGCAGTACCCGTGTCTACGGCAACATAATCGACAAAGTACGGTGTGACCAGCGTGGCATTGATGGCACCGCTGTTAATAGTAATATCAGTGGAGGCGCTCCTCAATGTTGCTGAACTAATGATAGCCGTCAGGCTTGAGCTTACGGTGGATTCGTTATCCGGCAGCTGTACGCTCAGATTAATGGTAACGCCATCGATAACACCATCAGTAATCGTTACAACACCACCTGAGTGTGCAATGGTACCTGATTCGAACTGTGGATCACCCTGCTCTCCTGTTTTATAAGCGTCATCATTAAGCTCAGTGGCCGTTGTGTGTGTAAGACGCCGGAATACAGCAACAATCGCGTTTCGAATCGCAGGACCCGCCATTGTCGATACACTGGCATCAGCCGCAGTGGCTGCTAAATCCACCTGTGTGGCGAAAGCATCACCCTTAACTCGGGTTTCTTCCTCAATGACGGTACCCCAGGTACGGACATCACCTACGAAGGTTTTGACCTTTTCCAGCGCAGTATCACCGGTGCCGGGACCAGGATCTGGAGTAACACTGCCGCCGCCAGTGATGGCATCAATAGTTTCTTGCAACGAAGTTAAAGTGTTTGAGGTATCAGCGATGTTCATTTGGGTAAAAACACTTGTTGCGCCATTCACGATTTCTTGCAGAGAAATAGTGCTATCGTCCGTCGCCATTTCGCTATCATCAGCGACAATGGTGCCATCAGTGAACGAGCCCCACAGAGTTTCAAGAGCAGCATTAATATCCGGGCTGCCGCCGCTTGTATCTGCCAGAACAGCGATAGCAGCCGAAAGGGCAGCATAGGCAATTCTCTTGTCATCGGCACCATCCAGCGCCATTGCATCAGTAATATCCAGCGGTTGGGTGTTAAGGATATTAATACCCCCAGCCCCCAGCAAGTTGGATACCCTGGAATTGGCATCGGAAACCTCAGCAGGAGTGAGTGAAGGGGCTGCCATGGCACGTCTGGCGGCCAGATGCGTATACGGCGTGATGCTGACACTGATGGTGTCATTGGCAACCGCTTCAGCAACCAACGCCATCATTGTCAGGTTGACGGGTTTATACCATTCACTGAAATCAATAACGGTATCGCTATCTGCAATGTCGTCCGTGCGCATACCACATCCCGACGGCACATCACATTTCATCTGAGTATTTTCATCAGCACTGATAGTGACTTTGATGGGACCACCGTTATAATCATTATCGATAGTAAGGGTGTAGCTGCCATCGGCAGCGGTAGTAGTACTGCCAATCCCGGCGATAACAGTACCGCTGGCATCCAGTTCCTCGGCCATTACGTTGCCGCCATTAATAATGCCCTTTGCCGCAGTGCCATCGAGAGTGACATTATCCACGCCTGAAGAAGCGGGCGGATTAGAAGAAGGAGGAGGATTAGAAGACGATGGATCACTTTCCCCGCCACCACAACCCACCAACATAATACTGGCAATTCCGATACATCCACCCAATACTGTTTTCAAATTCATAGTTACCGCTCCGTGTGTAAGGTTTTTTAAGTTTCTCTAAAAAAACGCCAACAAAATCGCATGCGGCCTCTGCTACTATTTTTCACAGCCACACATTTTTATCAAAAATCCACGGTACAACGCACGAGAGATAAAAAAGGTTTCGAATCGAGAGGAATCATGCGAATTAACCCGGTTGTGTCAGTATTTACAGTAGTCGTACTGAAAACAACACAGAGCACCTTTGCAACCTTGATACTTATTATGTGAATCAAGCACTAAAAACTCTGCGTGTATACGCCACGACAACATAACTTCTTAATTCTATCGGGACGCTTTGTCTGGAGGGAAAAGACATGTCGGAATGGCGGTGTTATCAGTAAAAAAACGCTAAGGAACGTGCATGTAATCCTTAATTCACATTCATGCAATGAGCAATACCATAAAATCAAAAAGCCCCACCAAAAGCTTCAATACTTCTGGCAGGGCTTTATTCAGTTTTTTGCTGCTTGTCATTAATAGCTACATGAAGCCGTGGTATCGGTTCTCACCGGGATTGTGTTAAGGGTCGCTCGAACAATAACTGTCTCATTGCTGAGCGGGTTCGGTTTTTTTGGGCATGCACAAGACTCTGGTGGAACCGCTACGCTTGTTCCACCCTACCTGCGTACATCACTGACATTGGCGTATTTATAATCCAGGTCAGAATCAGGGGAGTGGTTTGTTTGTTCCGTCTCTTCAAACACAAGGTAAAGCTGTAGGGTGGAACAAGCGTAGCGGTTCCACCAAAAGGTCAACAGCACTGGGCTTACAAAGCCCCTGGTATGCTTCTGGCTTAGATTTTTTACTGGCTAAGAAAAAGCTGGATATCAACATAGACTTCAAGATCGGAAGCCTCTTTGCCTGCCCCGCCTGCGGCTTGAAACAGCGAGGAGTCATATAAATTCAGACTTCACCAAACGTTAAACCATTGTTAAATTTCATCCAGAAAGCCCAACGTTACAAGGAAAAGAAGTAAACAACAACCTGAGAAGCAAGGATGTACGGAGGACGAGGGTTTCTCCAAGACAAATTACATGGCCTGTTTCAGGTAGACTGGAAGATTAAGATGGGCTGGATGGCACAAATTACTGGTGGTAATAAATGATTTTCTCTGCACCCTCTGCGTCTTTACGGATGCTGCGTTAATAACACAGAGTACCTTTGAACCCATTCCTTACGTTTTCATTCACTGACTTCAGGCACCGCATCCTCAGAGTCTTCTTCAGACTGCAATGGTTGAGTAAATTCAGCTAACGGAATCGCAAGATTCAACCCACCCCCCGACACGCTATAAAGTGGATTTTGCAATGCAACCTGAACAGGTGTGATATTTTGTTTAAGGAAAGAAACACTTTGCCCCTTGCCCACCGCCGAGTTGGTAGCGGCAACATCATTAACAATCACCGAACCACCCAGAATGGTGCCTGTAAGACCAATAATATTCGCCGAACCAACACCGGCTGCGAAGAAGCTGGTGCCACCCGAAGATACATTCACCGAGATGGGATTATTAAAATCACCGATAGTGTCACCGGCAAGAATTTCCAGTGTCAGACTGCTCAGGTTGGGATCGGGAATCGGGCTGTTGTTGCCGATAACACTGCCGGTAACTGCATTGACCGTAAGCCGACCGGTAGCAGAATTCACCCGACCCAATTGAATATCACCGGTATTCGCGGTAATCGTAACATCCCCCCCGCTGGAAGTGGTTGTGCCGGAAAGTGTAATGCCATTCGTGGCGGTAATGGTGAGATCACCTCCATTGGTGGTTGATGAGCCGAGAGCAAGTCCGTTACTTTCTGTCAGTGCAATATCACCATTACTGGTGTTATTCAAAAACACGGTTCCCGTAAAGTCATTGCCTCCATTACTCAGTGTGATATTGCCATTTGTGGCGGTAAACCGTGCGGCACCGGCATTGGCAGATTGCACGATGGCACCGGACTGGCTGATATCAGCCGCATTAACCGTTAACGTTCCACTGCCAATATTGGAGGCTGCCAGGGTTATGTTATTCACATCAGTAATGCTGGTGCTGGCTCCCCCGCTATTTTGCAGGGTTACGTCACCTATAAAATCGTTGGCGATATTATTGAGGGTGATATTGTTTGCACCTGCATCGATATTTGTTGTTCCCTGTATGCTTAATGCACCCGCCTGGGTAACCGCGCCAGTGGAAATAACGGTGAGGCTTCCATTCAAGGTCAGTGTTGGCAGGTCAACAGTGCTATTGTCGGTTAACCATAAATTGTTGATTATGCCTGTGGAGGAAAATACTGGTGTGCCTGCAAACTGGTTGCTGGCGTCGTCCAGCATAATGGAGCCACCATTGCCTACGGTAAACGCAGAAGTACCGGTGACAACCACGCTGCCTGCGGAGGTGATATCACCTGATCCTGTGGAAATATCCAGCACACCGGTTACATTGTCCACTGCAATCGCCAGGCCGTTGGCTTCGTTGATGTAGGCATCAACAGTGGGGCCGTTGATTTGCAGGGTATTTACTGAGGTGGCTAATGCGAGACCTGATGTGCCGATGGTTGTGGCCTGATTAAACGTCAACGTATCAGCAACCAATACACCTCCCGCACCTTCGCTAATAGTTTCCGCCGCAATGGTTATATTCCCGGCCAGTTGCACAGCACCATTGATTTGCACAGTGTCATTCCCCAAACCGGCATCGAGTGAAAGATTCGTTTTGTTGGAGAATTGCAATGCAGGCATGCCGCTCATCTGGAAACTGACGGGCTGGGCACCGGCGATACTGCCCGGTGATAACACCATGGCGTCATCACTGCTGCTACCCGTCAGTGAAATATTATCGGCACTTAGCGTATCAGAAATATTTTCAATACCCGTACCATTAACAAGCTGCGTATTAGTGCTGGAAGCAGTAGTGATCGCCACCTGATCATTGGCCGGACCAAAAACATAACTG
>WFQM01000331.1 GCA_015487095.1 Gammaproteobacteria bacterium
CTTTCACATTGTAAGCACCATGGCCCCGGTCATCGGGAAAGCGGGCTGCAATTTCCCGGAAAATTTCGTCTTGGGCATTAAAAGCGTTCAAGCGTTTTTGATAGTCTGCGGCACTGCTATCCCCCGGCGGGGTTAATACTTTTTCACCAAATAACCCGTGATACCAAAAATGGACGGCCCCCATAGAAAAGCGGCTGTCCTTCGCCATTTCTTTTCCAAGCCACTGCAATGCCGCTTCATTTCCCTCATGCCCCCCTGGCGCAAGAACCCCGTTAAACCCCGGCGGAAGTACATCACGAAACCAATTGTCCCCTCGTTGATAATAAGCATTACCATCAGCATCTTTAGGATAATTGTTCCCTCTATAGCTAGAGGGAAGCGCCGTCGTGTTAGCACTGAATCGTCGATATCGATTAAGATTTGCCCAGTTCTGAAAGGCTCCGGCCACCGGGTCCATTATATTATGGCAAGAGGTACAAGCAGGGTCTTCCAGCGTTGGCACAAGAAACGGGCTTTCGCTCACCTGTGGACGTTGTGCCAATGCTTCCAGGTTTACGCCTAAAAACTGGAGCAATACCATTTTTGCACGCTGACGATTACGATTAGATGCTGTCGTCGGGAAACGGTGCCGCCATGCGTGAGTGGTCAATACACCGGCATGAGGAAATATTCTTCCAAAACGCAACATTTCAGGAATCGTTGCTCTCCGCCATTCCGAATTATCCATTTCATTATCAAATCCTCCGGGTACATCAGCCTCATAAATAGACGCCAAAACAGGATTCACGACAGTATAATTTGCGGTTAAAATTTCTGTGTAAGGGAGCTCATTGCGTACAATGTACCGAAGCAATTGTAGCGGCTCTTGCTGTACAGCGGCACGAAAGATGGTCCGCTCGGTGTTATTGGCAATGTCATCTACTTTTGGATAGTCACTGGCAACCGGGTAACGATTTGCCCCACCTGAAAGACCGGTACTGAGAAAATGATTGTTAGCCGTTTCTGACAAAAAACGCTCAAAGCGCTCTCCCTGCATCATATTGCGTATTGTCACCCGCAAACTGTCTTCCCCTCCTGCTGCCACGGCATTAAGCTCACTAACCGCAGGGCGTCTTCCAGCCAACACAATCGCCGCTTTTTTCAGTGTTTCCTGTTCACTGTAAAACTGAACATCATCAAAAAATGAAACGGTGGACGTCGCCCCACACTCTCTCTCCATCACTGAAATCAGACTATCCAAGTCCTGATATTCCTGTTGGGACTGATCAACATACGGCGCACCACCGCCATGTACAGGTAACCCAATGGTTTTATTTAACAGCGTTACAGCATTGCCTAAAGAAAAATTCCGTAGCACATTGTAGTTTTCGGTCTGTTTATCAGCATCTTGGCTAAAAACTAATCGGGTATTATTGGCTACCCCTCCAGGGTTATGACAATCAACACAAATTTCCCTGACAGACGGCCATACTGTTTTTGTAAATAAATTCGGCACTGTGGTGCAATCTTTACCAGTCGTTATATCGTCTTTTTTTTCCTCACTACCAGGAACCGGCATACAGGAAAACAAAAACAGTGTGTTTAAGATCACTAGAAATAGTGGCCATGACGTAAAACTGAAGTTCAATTTGAGCAACATAAGTTGACTACCTAAAATGTACAAAAGTACAAATGTATTTATTACAAAAATACTCATTTCTCTGCTTTGATCGCCGGTATTGGTGATGCAAAAATGATATGAGTTACCACAAGATCCGGCGGTTTGACACCCCCGACAAGCGACCCTCTCATAACCAAACGAAGAAGGGCTACGCCATTTTGAAATTTACCATACCATCTTGAAACCGACCGTACCACCTTGAAATCATTGGTATTGAGACACGCAACACCTTTTTTCATGAAATTCACAGCATATCAATCACTTCAATTTCGATTCAATCTACACTGACTCTCATTATCAATAAGCTGGCGATTGATACGTATATTCAACCTGCAAACAGGAATTGACAATGAAAAGTAATCAGCAGCAGGTCCGCTGACGTTGAATCCTGTTACCACATCGGCAAGTCGTATTCGATCCTTAAGCTTTGTACTGACTATCTGGAGAGTTCGATAAGTTGGTAGACACGGCCTTGCACACAGCACACTTGCTTATACCCATTCAAAACCCCTACTACTAACAGGATTAATCCGCCATAAACTCTAACACCCATTTCGCAATACCCATTTCATCGGTTGCTGATTGCAATGAACGAATTCCTGCGTTAAACACCATTTTCCCCAGAAGGTTCTGGCGGTGATGTATCAGTATTTCCGCATATGCTTTACTAAATTCTGGATGGGCTTGCATCGCCAGGATATTATCACCTCTTTGGTACATGCTGATCGGACAAAACTCACTGCCCGCAAGCAGTTCGGCATTGTCCGGCAGCATTGTCACCTGATCCTGATGACAGACAATCAGTTTGTAATCCTGCATTGCAGGTCTCATCCAGTGTTTGTGTTTCCGGATCTGGCAGGTATGTACGCCGACACCCCAGCCTTTATCTGATTTTTCGGTTTTACCACCAAACGCCTGAGCCACCAGCTGATGGCCAAAACACACGGCTACCAGTTTTTTTTGTTGCTGATCCAACGTAACGATAAATGCCTGCAAAACGCTAATCCACGGTTCAGGATCATAAACACTTGCCCTGCTCCCGGTGGTGATGTAGGCATCGCATTCATGAATATCATCGGGGTAATGGTTGTTCTGCACATCGTAAACCGTGAATGTCAAACGAGGATCAATGTTGCTCAGAAGTGACTGGAGCATCGCCGGGTATTCACCAAACAACGTACTGAATTCCGGCTTGACTGAGCCTGTCTGTAATATTCCGATAATCA
>WFQM01000332.1 GCA_015487095.1 Gammaproteobacteria bacterium
CGGGTGATAATATCGCCGACTTCCAGTCCTGCTTTTTCTGCGGGGCTGTCTTTTAGTACCTTGGCCACCAGAGCACCACGAGGTTTGTCCATGCCAAACGATTCTGCCAACTCGCGAGTGACATCCTGGATCAGTACACCCAGCCAGCCACGGGCCACTTTGCCACCATCTTTTAACTGATCAACCACCTGCATGGCCATGTCGATGGGAATGGCGAATGACAAACCCATGAAGCCGCCAGTACGACTGTAGATCTGCGAATTGATACCTATTACATTGCCATCAAGATCAAACAAAGGACCACCGGAGTTACCGGGGTTGATGGCAACATCCGTCTGGATAAACGGCACATAATTTTCACGGGGCAAAGAGCGGCCCTTGGCGCTGACAATGCCCGCCGTTACCGAATGGTCAAAACCAAAAGGTGACCCAATGGCCAATACCCATTCACCCACCTTCAATTGACCCGAATTACCAATTTTCACCACTGGCAGGTTATCTGCGTCCACTTTTAACAAAGCAATATCACTGCGTGCATCACTGCCGATAACTTCGGCCACCAATTCACGCCGGTCAGACAAACGCACCAGAATTTCAGTGGCATTTTTCACCACATGATGATTTGTCATCACATAACCATCTTCGGAAATAATAAATCCTGAACCCAGCGATTTAGCCTCTTGTGGTTCAATGCCGCCACGACCCCCGCTATGATCACCAAACCCGCGACCCTGTTCACCAAAAAAATGACGGAACAAATCACCAAACGGGCCTTCTGGAATCTGCTCTGGCATACCGTGCGGCTGACGCGAAATTTTCGGGTGTTTGATTTTTTGCGTGGTACTGATATTCACCACCGCCGCACTGTGTTTCTCAACCAGCTCGGTGAAGTCAGGCAAACTGCCCGCCTGCACCTGACTGGACAGCATCAAAAATGCCAGGACAACCCCCATTACCAAGCCAGGTGAGGCAGATAAAACCATCCTGCGCCTAGCTGCAAAGTTACCTGCGTTACCCGACCGGACACTCTTAAAATTCATGTTTGCTCCTAACATTCAACATCACCCTTTTTAGTCAACAATATTTACCGCAGTGTAATACCAATAACACGTCGCAACAGCACAGGCTGGTAGCGCGCATCATCTGCAATCCTCCGGGTAAAGCGTCGTACCCAGACAAACCCCAGCAATAAACCTGAAAGGCCCAGCACAATAGGCAAAATATCCTGATTTGTCATCAGCAATTGTGTGCTCAATAACTGGCCCAAAAAACCAAAAACAAACAACATCAACAACGGCACAGTGTAAACGGCCAGCGAGCCACGCACCAATGCCTGCTCATTAATACCAATAATCACTTCATCACCGACGGCCACCGAGGTTGCCTGTGGATTCAGTGTGCGCACCTGATTGCGCTTATTGCCCAACACCTTGGCCAACGTTGCTGTACCACAGCCCTTGTTTGCAGCACATTGGCCACAGGCACTGCGTCGTTGTGTTTCCACCCACACATCGTTATTTTCCAACGCGATGACCTGTGCGTGTTCTTCAATCATTCTTCCACACCTGAGGCAAATATCACTGAATGTGCAAGCTGTTCAACCGTGATTGCCGGAACTTCACCAATAATGGTAATTTGATGTTCCGCATTGATTGTGCCAAATGCATTCACCACACCCATGGGCGAAATACCTTCAAACGCCTCCTGGTCATCCGTGAGCTTCTCAAAATAAATCGAGATGTTTGCTAAGCCATCGGATAATACCCAATGTTCACTGGGTACGCTGGAACCCAACATTTGATGCCGAAAACGTGAAGATACCGTAAACCCCTTGGGTAATGGTTCTATTTTCCAGTCACTGTCCAGAATCATGGGTTTGCTGTTGTCAGACTCACGTTCATACCAGGTAAAACCATCTCCGGTTGACGTCGGTTGTAATAAATTTTCAGGAATGTGATCAACGATGGCAATATCCGCAAACATTGCCTGCTCCAGTGATTCACCCTGCTCGCTTAATAAATCAGATTTCAATAAAATGGATTTTTCATCGTCAACCCAGAGCCGATAGCCGTAACGCAAGTTATCTTTCGGCTGAATCAATACCCGCTGTGCTTCTCGCCCCGCAATGCGTTCCATCGACTCCAGTGTAAATTCATAATTTTTTTGCAGCTCTGTAAAGTCATTTCCGGCCAATTGGGTCAGCACATTGACATTGCCTTTGAGTTTTTGGCGGCTAACCATGACTTCTTTGCTATCCGGCATATAACAAATGACCAGATCATCCTTACGCACCACTTCACGCGCTACACCATTCAGGTTGATCAGGCGTTCAAACCGACCTGTTTTATCTGCTTTATGCACAACCCGCATGGATTGCACCTGACCATTCTGTAAAAATACCAGCGTACCGTGGTAATTGATGTTTTGTGATGCTGTTTGCATGCGCAGCAGTACATCCAACGTAGCCTGATCTGCTGCCTGCACCACGCTGCTAAAACAGGTGGCGAAAATAAACGTGGGTAAAAGCAGACGTGGAAAGAAGAAGGATGACACCGTTATTTTTGCGCCTGAATCAGAAGTCGGTGTGAATTGGGATATGCCACGATACGTGCGTAAGGAATCATGCCCTGCACAGCGGCTCTGGGTGCCTGCTGATTATGGTCCACCAAGTATTTGTTGAGTCGGGGATGAAACTGTTTGACCGGTTTGGGTGAGTGAGCCATCGGGGTTGATGATTGCGTCACTGTCTGGATATTGGCACGAATTGATTGCTGGACTCTTGACTGCTGAATATTGGTTCGTGCAACCTGCTGCGATTGCGCTATGGGTGATAGTCCGCTAGATGTCTGGGCTATTTGCGGTGTTAACGTCTGGCCATCCTGCTGATACATGAACTGCACTCCCAGTATCGCGACCGCAGTCACTGAGGCTGCAACAGCCAAACCCGCTACGCGCTGTCTCCAGGATGACTTTGCGGGTGGCTGAGGCGCCAGTACGGTGGGCTCATCGTCCAGCGCGGCCATTACCCGAGATGAAAAACCATGATCCATTCCCTTGGGTAAGCTGCGTTTCAATGTGTCGCCAATTAAATGATATCGTCCCCAAGCCTTACGATTTTCGCTGCGGGTCAGCAATTTGTCCACGATCACCCGGTGCTCCTGTTCATCCAGTTCGCCATCAACCAGCGCAGAAATTCGTTCATCTGATGGATTTATCATACTCATCACCTGTTTGTTTTATTCATTCATTCGCGCTCGATCAGCGGTCGCAGTTTTTTATCAATTGCCTCACGAGCCCGGAAGATGCGGGATCGTACCGTACCCACTGGACATTCCATGGCTTCAGCAATTTCCTCGTAACTCAGCCCTTCAATTTCCCTCAGGGTAATCGCTGTACGCAGATCATCCGGTAACTGCTCCATTGCTGAGAATATCGTCGTCTCAATCTCATCCTTCAGGGCAACCTGTTCCGGTGTTGCATATTCCTTGAGACCCTCAGCACCCTCAAATTGTTCAGCTTCCTGCGCATCAATATCCACATTTGGCATGCGTCGCCCACGGGCCACCAAATGATTTTTGGCCGTATTAATGGCGATGCGATACAGCCAAGTGTAAAACGCACTGTCACCACGAAACCGTGGCAAAGCCCGATACGCCTTGATGAAGGCTTCCTGAGCCACATCCTGTACTTCGCTGTGGTCGCGAATATAACGTGAAATCAGCTTCATGATCTTGACCTGGTACTTCAGCACCAGGGTATCAAACGCCGATTTATCTCCCCGTTGCACGCGCTCAACGAGAATCTGATCTACCTTTTGTTCACTCATTATCTATTCAGCGACCTGCCCTGAGAGGGGCATCCCCTTGGTTTTATTCTTTTGCGAGTGAAGCGTCTCCCAGCGTCCTCCCACGGAGTAGACAGCACCCATCATAGATAGTTCTGTCCGCCAATCCAGGTTTTATAAACCAGGAGCGGCCTATTTTGACGCGATTCCCACCACACACGCAATTATTTATCTGTCAGCCTGAAATATGGGCGAGATGCGCAGAATCAAGTAAGCTCGTCACATGAGTGAACATTTCAACCATGATGTCCTGGTTATTGGCAGCGGTGCGGCCGGTTTGGGTCTGATCCTGCGACTTAACCCCAACTTGCGTATCGCCGTTATCGCCAAAAGCTCGGTGGACGAAGGCAGTAGTAAATATGCTCAGGGTGGCATTGCGGCTGTACTGGACCCGACAGATTCTGTCGAGAGCCATATGCAGGACACGCTCGCTGCCGGAGCCGGGTTGTGTGACCCCGCAATCGCACAATTCACCGCCGAACACGGCGCTGAACAGATTCGCTGGCTCAACGACCTCGGTACCACTTTTTCCACCGCCAGCGATAGCAAATTACATCTCACCCGGGAAGGAGGCCACAGCCAACGTCGGGTAGCCCACGCAGCCGATGCCACTGGCCGTGCCACAGCCCAATCCATGGTGGATGCATTAAAAGATCGGCCCAACGTCGAGCTGTTCGAACACCATATCGCCGTGGATCTGGTTACCGCCAACAAACTCGGCCATGAACCGCAACGCATACTGGGTGCTTACGTACTCGACCGTAAAGCCGACCACATCGAGGTTTTCCATGCCCGCTGTGTCGTGCTCGCCACTGGTGGTGCCAGTAAAGTCTATCTGTACACCACCAACCCGGATGTATCCACCGGTGACGGTATCGCCATGGCATGGCGCGCTGGCTGCCGGGTGGCTAACATGGAATTCATCCAGTTCCACCCCACTTGCCTCTATCACCCCCAGGCCAAATCTTTTTTGGTTTCCGAAGCCCTGCGCGGTGAAGGTGCCCACCTGCTACTGCCCGACGGCAGCCGCTTCATGCACAAATTTGATTCCCGTGCCGAACTTGCCCCGCGCGACATCGTTGCTCGCGCCATGGATCATGAAATGAAACGCCTGGGTGCTGATTGCCTGTATATTGATATCAGCTTCAAGGATACCGACTTTA
>WFQM01000333.1 GCA_015487095.1 Gammaproteobacteria bacterium
AGACTGGCCGGGTTAATGCCGGAAATCAGGCAAATGATGCGCTTCACCGAGCGGCTTTACGAGCGCATGGTACTGGAAACGGCCGAAACCAGGGCCGGTGCACCCAGAGGTGCGGCCACGATTATCGTCAACACAAACGGAGAAATTGTGCAGACCAACCAGGTCGCGGATACGCTGCTCAGCGAAGGCAAAATACTGGATGCCAAGCAAAATCATCTGTATGCCATTGATGGTCAGGACAGCACGGCGCTGAGCGGCCTGATGGCGAAAGCGCTGGGCAATTTTGGAATGCCCATTCAGGACTGCGCACTGGTCGGCGAAGCCAGTGGAGCTGGTGTGCATCAAATGCTGGCCCTGCCCGTGCCGCTGGAAGAGCCGCCCTTCCCGTGGATGGAAGCACTAAAAGTCGCCGCCGTTGTGGTAATCGACCCCATGCGCAAAGTGAAGGTCGATTCCAATATTCTGAAAACGCTTTACCGCATTACCCCCGCCGAAACAGAACTGGTTAACGCCATGGCCAACGGCATCAAACCTGTTCAATACGCCGCACAGACCAACAAGTCAGTGCCGACGGTGCAGTCACAACGTCAGGCCGTGTTTGAAAAAGTCGGCGTCACAAATCAGCTGGAACTCATGAGCACGCTACGCGACCTGACCACTTCTTTTGAGGAAGCGGCGGGTTAACAGGCCTCTGATTTTTTCAAAAATGTGCATAAAATCACGCTTTTCTCATCAGAACTGATGATGCGCCGGTGTTTCAGTACCCACATACTTAGCAACAGATTTGGAGGCACCCTGGAGTCAGGGTGAATGTATACGCAAAAAGGAGATTTGAAATGCCAAAAAATGAAAAAGCTAAAGTAACGGGCATTTGCTATTAACCGATTAAAAGGACTCATCATGAAACGACTACTTGGCAGGTACATCAATCTTCTAGCGCCCTCTTTACTGCTGCTTATGCTGCTTATGCTGCTCATGCCGCTTAGCGCAACCGCTGTTGAAATCGACAAGAAAGCCTTAAAACAACTTGGTAAAGAGGCAGCAAAGGCCATGTCCAAGATGAAACCGGAAAAGAAGGCGCAGGCTGTGAAAGATCCTATCGGTGTGATGAAGGACCCCTCTCTTGGCGGCGGTATAGGTTTGGGAAATATGGGTTCGGGAGGTATGGAGGTGGATATTAGGGGTGATAAGATGGATGCAATATCATCAATTATTGGTGAGCAAAATCAAAATTTAGAGCTGGAAATCGGTGAAATCACTAAAGGTTATGATGACCCCACACCGGGGGAGATAACAGGAGCAGGAGACGTAGGCAGGGACGCAGAGGAGGCTATTGCCAAGCTGCAGGGCCTGCTTGATAAGGTGGATGGGAAGAGTGGGAGTATGGAGAGTACGCCGAGTAAGGTAGTTGGCATAGTAGCCATGACAGAGAGCCTAGCAGACATCGATGATCAACCCTCAGGACAAGGCCCCACAGGCCAGCCTAAGGATCAAGCTGAACCAGTCATAATCCCAGGGCTGAAAGAGTTTCAGCAGAAAAATAGGGAAATGGACGCGAAAGCGATGGCAGGTGAACTTATTAATTATGGAGATGTTGTGCAGGGTGCAACCAACACGCTTGAGGAAGCCGCTGCGAAAGCTAAGATTGACGACATGACGATACAGTATGAACCCGGCTATCAGGCACCACCCGGAGGCATGACGGAAGCAGAAAAGCAGAGTGTTAAAGATAAAGCGGCCGCGTTGTTGGGTGAAAAGTTCTAGATTTCTCTATGGCTTGCTGCGTAAATTCGCAGCAGGCCGGAGATGCCGGAACTGAGAATATTCAGTAAGTACCCTAGCGCGTAACATCAGTTATTAAGGAATCATTATGAAACGATTGTTCAGTAGACAGATTAGGTTTCTTATTCCTATTTTTTTGCTATTGCCGTTTGGAGTGCTGGCGGTTGAAAAGGTCAGCGTGACATCAAAGACACCGATCACCATGACGGTGAAGAAACAGCAGAGCCTGGTTGTTCAGGGCACTACTGTACAAAATGCTAGAAGTGCATCGATACTATCAGCCAGGAATAAAGCGGTAAAAGGATTTACGACAAGACTTAGCTGTAAGGCCCCAGCCAGGAAAGGAGCCAAGGGTAGCTGTGATGTAAAACTGACTATCACCGGATCAGTGCCCCTAGGCAAATACACTCTGAATCTACTTGATGGCAAGCGCCAGGTTTTGGCGGCAGGGCAGTTTGATGTGAAGGTTGATCCGGCTGTGGCCAGGAAACAACAAGTAGCCAAGCAGAAAGCCGCGCAGGTCGCGAAGCAAAAGACAGAGCAGGTAGCTAAGAAAAAAGCTGTTCAAGTGGTCAAGCAGAATGTTGCCACTGAACAAAAGAAAGTATTATCAGTGAAGCAAAAATCTGATGTGGCTAGGGCATCTGCTGCCAAGAAACAACAAGCAGAGGCTAGTAAGAGGGTTGAGCAGGCTGCCAAGAAAGAAACCGCTTCCGATAAGAAGAAGGTATTACTAGCGAAACAGAAAGCCACTGTTAGCCAAAACAAAGCCAGAGCTGGGCAGCTGACAACTAGGGACATTGTAACTGCGAGCAAAACCAAGGAGGCTGATCCACAGATGCGTCAGAAGGTGGTGCAATTATCACCCGATAAAAAACCGCAGTTAGTAAGTGACATAGTTCTTATTGACGCACAAAATTCAACAACCATGACAGGAGAGGATCGCGCTGCGGTATTGCCGCCTCAAGGCGGTAGCGGGTTTGGAACCTTTGACCCGCCGCTTCAGGTAACTGCACCGGATGGGACACAGGTGGAGGTTGGTACCGTGAGTCAGGCAGTTACCATCTACAATTACAAAATCAACGACGACTCTGGGTTGACAAACAATCGTGATGTTGTTCTGTACCACAATACAACGAACAATCCCACGCATTATCGTATTGCGGAATCTTCCAATTGGGCGCAGGTGCAATGGAAACCTTATACACCGAATCCAGATTACACACTGAGTATGGGTGAGGGAGTAAAAACCGTTTACCTGCAAGTCAAGGGTCAGAATTTAACGGATCGTTTTGGTGGTTCGCAACTAAATACTGCCACAGTTTCTACGTCGATAACGTATGGTGAGTTGCCGATTACCAACAATTCCAGCGCTGAGAATGTCGCTACCAGCTGCGATATTCGTTATAACTTCGGAACTAATCGTTCTGTTAACAAAACTATTTCACGAGGAAGTTCTATCGATATCAACGTGTCGGACATTAACTATGTTACCAATCGCTCATCGTCAAATTCAGATGCACGTTTCGATTTCGCCCCCCACATAAGCGTGTCCGACATAACGCTAGAACCAAGCGAGAGAAACCCGTCGGGCAACAATTCATTTCCCAGTATCCTGATGGTTGTCAGTAAGCCGACATTAGAAAAGGTTGTTTGTCTGGATTCGGATGAACAATCCGGTACCTCGCTTGGGGGGGGGATTCCAAGTATAACTACGCCATTGGCGCTTGCACAGACCTTAAGGGCAGCGGGAAATACAGCAGACTCTGCCGCATCTCAAATGAACTCGATACTCGATGCTACGCCATCACAGATTGGTACTGCCTTACAAGCTGCCGGTTACAGCATCAACGAAATAGCAGCTGCACTGAGAAACACCTTTGATTATAGCCGTGATCAGGTACAAGAGATATTGCAGACATTGCAGTACAGCGCAGACCAGATCCAGGCGGCTCTGGACTGGTTGTTCGGTGCAGCCGTATCTGCTGGGGCACAGGTAGGTGCAGCCATAACTACTGAGTCACAAGTAGTCGCCACCAATATGATGAAGATATTATATCTGGCTCACGGCGCCGACAACTACTATATCATGGAGGGGGGGGTGGCTCAGTGCACTTACCCCCAAGGATCTGATCTACAAATTTTCGGCGGCGATACTGTTGCTCCCATGCCTTTGCCGAACGATAATCTTTCCAGGACAATCACCATTTTTGGCAGCTTTCTACATACAGCAACCTCCATATCAGGTTTACCGAGCGGCGCGTCCGCATCGATTGTCAGACGTGGGAACTGCGGTATTCGCTTGTCGATTCGCGTACCTGAATCGGTTAGCAGTGAGGGTAACACCACCGGTATCGCTTTGCTGATGGTCGGCAATGAACGTGGCGCATCCTTTGTATACTCGATCGGACCGATTCCGCCTAAGCAGCCGCGTGGCGGCGTTGGTTTTGCTGGTCCATCTGCTGGCACTAACACTAACACCGGCGGTAACACTCCCACCAGCGATGTCAATCTGATCCCCGTGGTCCCGCTTGCTGCCCTGTACAGGCTGAATGGCGCGGTAACAATACGGAACCCCTCCACTGGCGACTACTATACTTTGCTGAACCCGGCCGATAACTCATTCTGCGATGGTCTCGATGATATTGATCCTCTTAAAGTGAAGATTATTCCCACCGAGGAGGGAGGTATTGAGTATGACGAGTCCTTCATTGATACCTCTGCTTTTGCAAATGTCTCTGACGTTTTTTCAGTTCAAGACATCGTATGGGGTGTCACAAACACTGGCGCGGATGTGAGCGGATCGTTCACCATTAGTCTGGAATATGCCGGCCAGGTAGTACAGAATGAGACCATCTTGTCGCTGGGTCCGGACGTGAGGAGGACCTATACCTACCGACGCCCGCAGTCAACAATCAGGGTCGCCAAACTGACGACGGCCGTGATACCCGGAGTCAACACCAACAGCGATAGTTCTAATTGCTACCACGTTGGTTCGCCCAGCGATGGCTGGAATGACAATCTAGACTACTGGGTTAACGTGGATATCCTTGAGGAGATCGATGAGTCCATGGAAACTGATAACAGTCTTCCGATAGTGCCCAGGCCGCGGTAGGACTAAGACCATCCCGTCGCTGGGTGCGGGAGAAATAGAACCAATGGAGTCACCCATAAGTCGTTTCATGTCAACAGGGCAATAACGAAACCAATGGGATCATAAACAAGCAAGGAGGCATTAGGTCTTTCCATGCCACATTCTCATGCGATTGAGGGGTCACAAAAATGTGCCCATCCTACTTGCTGGACAGCACCAACAACTGGGTACTGGTTACGGTGACAGTTTACTAAATATATTTAACTGTCACCCCTGGTTTTCTTTTTTTGGCCCACGCTTTTGGGGTTTGAGTTGCCTGGCTGTCAGTATCTCAAGCCTCTCAATCCACTTGTCAGCCCCTAGAGGACGACTGGTTGTCTCTGATTGGCGAAGCATATTGAAAGCGGCAGCGTCTTCTTCCTGGGCAAGGAAAGCTGGAAAGTCTCCATAGCGGCCAAGCACAGGTGCAACTGTGACCCGCAGGCAGGCATTGATATAACCGGTATAACGCCGGTGCGCATCCGCAAAGGTGCGCCACAACCCGTCCTCATCTGAGGGGACGATGATGATGTGGACATGGTTGGGCATAAGGCAGTAAGACCAGATTTCCGCATTGGCCTTTTGCGCTGGGTCACGTGATGGGGGTGGCCGGGAATGACGAGTCGGGGTATTCGAGCCATGAGCGCAGCCTGACGTATTTCGAGTATTTAGTAAACTGTCACCGTAACCAACCATGCCCGGAACTAAACGCTCGGTAACGGTCTATACTGGGTAGTGAGTCCCTTTTTGTTCGGGCGATTTTTCTGTGCGGATGCGGTGTGAGTGCTAACAACCCAACGCATGGCGCAGCTATCGAGGTGATCATGCCCCCCTTTCTCCGTTGGCCCCTTGTTGCATTAGCTCTCTTATTTGTGATGCCGGTTCAGGCGCTCAGTGTTTACGATGTGATTCAGCTCAGCCAAAAAAACTACAGTGATCAAGATATTCAGGCTCTGATTCAGGCCACAAATTCCGCGTTTAAGTTGCAGGCAGAGGACGTTGTGCAGCTCAAGGAAATAGGGCTGGGTGAGCCGCTGATTCAGGCCATGTTGAAGGCCGTGCCTATAGCGGCCGAAAATCATCCAGCCGCTTCTGTGATTGATGAGCAAACACATTCTGAACCCCCGGTACCTGTCGTTCAAAAAACCATTGCCGGGGGACGCTTTGATTTTGAGGCATTTCAGGAAGTTGAATCCGGTAACCACCATCATAATGCGGTGATTTTGGCGGGGGTTCAGTTGCTGGTGTTGCGCGCCACTGGCGAATTCACTTCAGTGGCAGAGCGTGCGGATGCCGTAGTGAAGCGACTGGAGCAGGCCGTGTCGATGGGCGAAGGAACTTTCCGCGCAACGGCGGTAGGGGGAAATCATGCGGTGATGTTTTACGCGCGTTCTGCGGACAAACCCGTCAGTATTTTGCAGGTCTCGCACCGGGAGGCGCACGCCTATCAGAAGCGCAGCAGTCGCGAGGTGACGCCGGTATTGCTTGCCGCCTATTGGAGTGATTTGTTATCCGACTATTGGTCTATTGCCATCAATAAAACCGCGCCAAACCGACTCGCAGATGTTCACGACGGCAAGGTGCTGATCGCCCTGCATCAACAGTGGCAAACATCGAGTAAGACAACATCGACACAACTAGCCGATGCCGCTCAGTTGTTGCCACGTCGGCAACAACAACATTTGCTGCGTTTGGCGAGCACGGTACCGCACGACTTTTTGATTAACCGCACGCATTTGGTGGAGCAGCCATGAAACATCAATCTCTCATCGTTTCGTTTGCATTAATCCTGTTGTCATTGACCCTGGTTGGCGCGGTGCAGGCCAACGACCGGCAAGTCAGCTTTGATGACATTGTGTTACTGAATCAGCGAGGTTTGTCGGAGCAGACCATTTTGTTGTTTTTGCAGGGGCGTGAATTGGCGTTCACCCTGGATGCCGAGGCCATTGATGGACTGCTTTCCAAGGGTGTCAGCGAAGAAATAATTCGCTATTTATTATCGCCGACATCGGATGAAGGCATCGTCGCAGATACCACTGTGGTCGTTGCTGCGCCCGTCTATCCACGGAGGATTTACCCCAGCTACTATTACACGCCGTATTTTTATGGCGCGTCTTTTGGCTTCGACAACTACCCGCATAACTGGTTTGGGTATTACGCCGGGGCGGGGTTACATCAGGCGAACGTGCATTACGGCGGGTATGTTTCACATGGGTTTTATCCCGGCAAACACGTTAATCAATATGGTCACGGCATCACACATGCCGTGCAACACGCTGGAGGCCACAACGGCGGTGTGACTCACGGGATAGTCGGGGGTCAGCATGGGTCAGGATTCTCCGACAACAACCATCCTGGCAGTGTCCGCCCACATGGCGGATCAACGGGCGGCAAACATGCGATAGCGCACAACGAACAAAATGCTACTCATGGGGTGAGCGGCTTGGGGCACGCTGTGTCAGCGACTGGGAGGCCACATACTGGGGGCGGGAGTGGGCTATCTCACGCGAGCGGAAGCGGTGGACATAGCAGCGGCGGCGGCAAGGGGCATTCTGGTGGCGGTCATAGTGGCGGTTTCAGTGGAGGTGGACACGGCGGTGGGCGTGGTCACTAAGCTCGCTATCTTTCGCTAAGGGATGGAAATTAAATAACTTATATAAGTGGCGCTCTGATTTAGTTCGTATTTGTTCGTTCTGATTGAGCAAGGTGGCGGTCATAGTGGCGGCAGAGATAATCGTCTCACGATAAATATCCCGCGCGGGCCTTACCACACTCATAGGGCTAGAACCACAATCACCGGTAATCTTTACATTGGCGCTATCGAGTTCATAATAATTCGTCAACCCTCTAAAGTAATTGGGTTCGGTTTTTTCGCCTTCGCAAACAATCAATACCTTGTCATAAGGTTTTCTGTTTGCCTTTTGCCGAGCCAGTTTTTTGGCTTTGTGTTCGTGAAAAAGGTTATCCGTCCCCATTCAACGCTTATGCTGTCTTCAATTTTCGGATATACGGCAAAGCACCGTAACACCCAGCCAGATAGGATAACTCCAGATTTTCCCGGCCTTTTCGTGGACTGAAATCGGACAGCGGGATTAATTCAGTGGCCTGTCCTTCATCTTTTTCGCAAAACCAGATCTGGTCACGACGAAACACTTCCTGACTGAGGATGGAGGTCTCATGGGTAGTAAATACCAACTGCGCATTGTTGGGGTTGGTTTCCGGGTTGTGAAACAACTCGATCAAAAAACGCACCAGCTTGGGATGCAAATTGTCGTGCAACTCATCAATAA
>WFQM01000334.1 GCA_015487095.1 Gammaproteobacteria bacterium
ACGTCTAATGCACTCAATCTAAATGACTTTTTCGAACATTTTGAACTCACCGTATGGGTGATACGCTTTCATTCAAAATAACCGAAAAAGTCATTGATCTTGAGCACCTTAGCCGCTCTCGCGACGGCTCAACTGATTAATTTAGGATTATCCATTTTTATCATAGAGCGTTTATAAAACAGTGAAATGAGCGTATGCAATTAAAGCTACGGTATGGCGAAATCAAGCCGCTAAGAGAAGCTTCAAACAATATAAAGCCACGCTTTCCTAATATGCACACAATGTATTTGGTTGGATGTTATCCAGGAGCCGGCCTCCCAAAAGACTAATGAGACACAATATCAATCAGGCTGATTGTTTGAAAATACAGGGTGAAGAATATCTTTCTTAAAAAAACAAAAGGAGAAAATGATGAAGTCAATCTTTATGAAAGATGCATCAATAGCACTTAAAACGGCCATTTTCTTGGTTTTCCTTGTTTTGGTTGGGTGTGGTGGCGGCGGTAGTGGTAGTGGAACCTCACAGGCGACAAGCATTGAAGGCGAGGCGCTTGCGCCCGGTGGCGTGGTTGCTCTGTTTGAACAGCGTTCCATCATGATGGCGGTTGTTGATTTTTTGTTCCCGTCGGCATCGGCTACGATTACAGGTTTGCAGCCGGTAACAGGTGCAACAGTAGAACTCATCCGTATTGATGATAACGGTGACCAGGTGGGTGAGGTGCTTGCCTCGACAGTCACTTCGATTACCGGAAATTACAGCCTGGCATTACCCTCAGGTGTCAGTTTTGCGGGCAACCTGGTCGTGAGAATCACTGGAAACGGTATCGGCCCCGGTAATGTCATGAGTGCTATGGTGGTTGAGCAAAGCGTCGATATTACCCCCGTCAGCGAGTTTATTTTGCAGAAATTTATCGATGACGGCACCGCACTTGATTCACTGGCAGTCAATGAAGTCGTCGCTCTGAGTGGTCGGGTCGAAGAGTTTGATCTGACTACCACAGGTGATATAAGCACAATGCTGGCTCAGCTTGAGGCTGAAGTAGGACAGTTTTTGGATAACGAAGTGGCTGTGATTAACAGTGTGCCGGGCGATGGTGCAACAGCGGCAGGTGCCTGGAAGCTTGCCACATTCGGTTTGGGACTGCACGATTCTGATGGCATGCCAACAGGAACCTTCTCGATGGATGCTGGCACTGAGACCATTACCGTAACGGATGATGGCAATGGCGAGCTGACCATTGCTGCGGGTGCTTTTGAGAACTTTTTTACCAATTTCACTACCAGCAGCCCGGGTGGTACGTTTATCTACCATGAAGCTGATATTGGCGCGGGTGATGGTGAGACCTTTGATGCGACTGTTAATAGCGATGGTAATATCCAGGTTTCGTTTCCGTTTGAAGAGGATCTTGAATCGGTGGATTTGATGAGCGATCTTGATGGTCCTGATTTCGGCTGGCGTTGGCCTCCCGGCATCTTCATTGCCACCGATACCGGTAACGGGAATGTGAAAGTGTCGCTGTCCCGTGAGGCAGGCGTCCGTTATGAGACAACGGATACAAACAGCGATGGCGTTAAAGATGCCGTTGATCCCAATACCCGTTCCGGTGATGAAGTGTTTCTCAATCTCGATATTCTACTGAAACAGGGCAGTGGTATGAGTAACGCCAGCCTGAATGGCGATTACGGCATGGTGAGTATGGATGTTGAAGTGCGTACCACTCCGGTAGCGACTAATCTCAACTCTGAGGTAGGTATTATCAGTTTCGATGGCAATGGCGCACTATCGGCGCTGGCCAACGCCCTTAACTATGTTGATATCACTCGTACCACTTCTCCTGGCGTTGCACTCGTTGTGGATAGTGCTGATGATCCTGTTCCACTTGCTGCCAGCTACAGCGTTAACTCGACAGGTGAATTGAACCTGGATTTTGGTGGAGGAGAGATTAAAGATGGTTTTGTCAGTGATGATGGCACACTCTTTGTCATTATTGGTGCTGCAACAACTGATGACGGGGGTGTTCCCGCTTCTATTGTTACTTCCGGGCAAATGGTCTCGGTAGGCAGTAAGCTGGGTATTATTGCGCCTGATCTTTCAGATGCTGTCTATCGTATCTTTCCACTTGTTACCAGTTTTCAGGGCAACGGTGCGACTGAGCTGTTTACCTCCAGCGCCGACTCTCGTCTGACTTTTAACAGCGCTGCCAATAGTGCCACTGTGAGTAGTCAGGATGTTGGTTTTGAGCGTAACGGCGATATTGAAGAAGTGGCGGCAATTATTGACGATGCGGGAGGCGATACAATTCTTGCGGTATCCACCTCAAGCAATGGTGCTATCACCCTGACGCTGAACGATGGAACAGACGACATCAACGTGCAAGGTTTTGTCTCCGCCGATGGAAAATTAATGGTTTTGCGCCTGCATGGGCAGGATGCGGCCGATTCTTCAGTGTTGCAGGATCTGGGTATGATTCTGGCAGTCAGGCAGTAAAATAACACCGGGGAAAATAGCCTCGGATCACTGAAAAATACAAAGTGATTCGGGGCTTCTGTATCACATTACATCGCGTGGCCAGCCGGAATTATTCTGTTTTACCTTGTTGCTGCTTCACTTGCCGGGTTAACCACCGGTCCAGATGATTCGCAAATGCCTGTCGGTCGTTCTGGCTCAATGGGGGCGGACCACCGGAATTGACACCACTTGCCCGCATTGTATCCATAAAATCACGCATGTTTAGTTTGGCTTTAATGTCATCGGTGGTGTACATCTCACCGCGAGGATTCAGTGCAAGCCCCCCTTTTTCAATGACCTCTGCGGCAAGTGGGATGTCGGCAGTAATCACCAGATCCCCTGCATTCACCCGTTTGACGATTTCATCGTCTGCCACATCAAAACCTGACTTTACTTGCAACATAGTAATGTGTGGTGATGGAGGAATACGCACTGATTGATTAGCCACCAGCGTTGTTTCTACGCCGGTACGGTTTGCCGCTTTGAACAAAATTTCTTTGATCACCACGGGACAAGCGTCTGCATCTACCCATATTTTCATGTCAGTTTATTTTTACCGGCCAAAACGTAGCATTGACCACAACAGGTTTGAAATATTATCCAATGTGTTGGGTAATTCATGTGACTTTTGTTCGTATGCCTGCACTTCTTTACTGGCCATGATTTTTTCCACAAATTCTTTTTTGTCTTTCTTTAGGTCATTTTGGGTGGGGAAAAGTGCTCTTATTCCTGCGAGTTCTTCCGCATCCAGCCAGATTCCTCCACACTGTGGGCATTCATCAATTTCAATCTGGTGTTTCGAGCTGTAATAACGACGCATCATAACGACATCTGGATCTTTCGGGCATTTAAGTCTGGCACTGGCATCAGGGAGTAATCGATGAAAATTTTTCATATGTTCAATGAGCAGCGTGCCTGCTTCTTCGTGTATTTCATCAAATTTTTTTAATTCAAACCGGTCAAACCATACACCCCCACAGCCCGTTGAAAGGTTGATCTCGATGTTATTAATGGTTATTGCTTTCAGCTTTTGGTGAGTTCTGGGGCATTTCATTATTAATTTCTCACTGTATTGTAATGTTATTCCATAACAAGAATTTGGTAGCCAGCATAACTATGTGATGAGGGATGTTGCTGACTGGCCCTGAACAATGAAAATCCAACGCAAAGGCGCAGAGAACGCAAAGGATTATGAAGATAGCGAGCAAAAGACATAAAAAACTTCAATGCTGTGGGTCTCTGCGTTCTTTTCGTCTTCGCGCCTTTGCGTTGGATTTTATGGCGCTTGATTCACATTAAGCTCAAATGTATTTTTTATTGAGTTAACCAGAACGCCCTCATCTTGTGAGCCGTACAGCACCATAAGTTTTTCGCCATCACCGGAATAATAGATAGCGCTACCCGGCACGGCCTTGTGAGCACGGATAAAAGCATCACCCTTGGGGCTTTCGACATCGGCCACAAAAAAATCAACCCAATGTTCATAATCATGGCGGATTGCATTATATCCTTTCATCAAATCAAGGCTGCTCCCATTTTCCATATCGTATATCAGTACGATGGCAGGTTTTCCCTGACCAACACGATCCAGGTCAGTGCTGAATGCAGAAGGCAGTAGTTTCCATGCCAAAACAGCGAAGCCGGATATGATGAATAGGCCGATAACAAAATTTTTACTGACAGCACCAGATTGATGCTGGTTGATAAGAGTTGGCGTTGTATGTGTAGACATATAGTTTACTTTCTGCGATCCAGATTGGTTTCGGAGGGTGTAATTAAAAATATTATGTTGCAGTGTTAGGAATGGGTAACGATAAAAGCGGGAACCCCATAATTTCTAGCGCCCATTGTTTTCAGGTTCATAAAAATAATGATCATCATCTGGAAATGGTAATGCGGTACGAGGTTTGTTGGCAAGCTCTAATCCGTGCGCCAAAAGTCCCGGGGAAGATGTGATTTGAAACAGCCCCGCGCCAGCCCGTGGATGAAAACCCAAGTCGAGGAAAACGGCTGCTGCAAGACCCGTGCTTAACCAGCCCATATTGTGTTCGTGTAATGGTTTTACAAATTCATTAGCCCAATCCAGTGCCGGACCTTTTCCGGGAAGTGTCATCAACAATGTAGCAATACGTTCAGAGATAATATCAATATCACCAAAGCGGGACCCGAACCCCGGGGCAATGTGCCAGTCTCCCGTTTCAGGCCGTTCATTTTGGGAGATCAGTTCATGGACGACTTGTTCGGGAGTGTTTTTTCGGTTCTTCCGCAAAAATGTCATTGAAGCACTGACTTCACCACCACCAAGGTGGTCTCCACTCATGACTGACTGGGATATTGGCAAAATGTGGGCCGGGTTGGTTTTCCCCACTCCCGCATTCATGGCGGCCCGGGTTGCCGGATGCCTCGGGCCGGGGTTGCTTAATGCAACCAGCAGGGTTTCAAACAATCGGGACTGTTGTGCAGAGGGGAGTTCGCCTGCATGAAGGAGGAAAATAACATCGGAAAAGCTGCGTTTTTCAGCAAGTTCCAAAGCGTCATAACCATGGCATTGGCAGGATTCAGCGATATAGGGGTTATGGGCAGAGGGTATCTCCTGCCATATCCGCGTGGCAACACGATCAACAAAGGGTTCATTTCTGCTTTTAATGACGGGTTTTATATTTTCTTTTGTCATATTTGGTTACCTGTTTGCTTAGTCCAGTGCCTGTACTGTTTGCGGTTTACCATTTTCATCAATAGCCACAAAGGTGAGTGTCGCTTCGGTGACTTTTACCACTTCGATCTGCTGGCGGTCACGTTCTGCGTATACTTCGACAAATACCGTGATGGACGTGTTGCCCACTTTTTTGACGGCGGCATAACAGCTAATGAGGTCTCCAACATAAACGGGTTTTTTGAACTGGAATGCATTGACCGCCACGGTAACTGCGCGGGTACCTGCGTATCGGTGGGCTGCAATGGATGCAGCGATATCCACTTGCGACATGATCCAGCCACCAAAAATATCACCTGTGGCATTGGTGTCGGTGGGCATGGCGAGCACCCGGGTCGTTGGCATGGTTGTGGGCAATATTTGTGTCGTTTTGCTCGCGGCTTCACTTTTTGTGTTGCTCACTGCGCTTAATGCCCTTTGTACATTTTTTCAATGTCATGTTTGTTTTTTTCCATGATGATGGTACGCCGCAATTTCATTGTGGGTGTCATGGTGCCGTCATCAATGTTCCAGGGTGTGTCGAGCAGGGTAACTGCGCGCACCTTGGCGTAACCCGGGAAATCTTTCAGTTGTGGGGCTATGCGTTCCAGTATCCACTTGCACACCGGTTTACTGTTGAGTACAGAGGGATCGCTGACATCAAAGCCTTGCGTCTCGGCCTCCACCTTCCAGGTCTCTGATTCCAGTACGACAAGGACCGACAAATAAGGTTTGCCTTCACCAATAACCAGCGCCTGCTCTACCATGGGGTCCAGGGTTATGGCCATTTCCATATCGGCTGGCGGTATCTTTTCACCGTTAGACAGGACGATAATTTCCTTGAGTCGCCCGGTGATATAAATGTGATTATTTTCGATGCGTACTTTATCGCCGGTATGCAGCCAGCCGTCTTCATCAATCATTGCCTGCGTGGCTTCGGGGTTGTTCCAGTAACCCTGCATAACTGACGGGCTACGGGTCAGCAGCTCATCATTCGCACCCACTTTGATTTCGACACCCGGCAGTGGTACGCCCACGCTGGCAGGGTCATTGTCATTTTCCGGGTTGCCGCTAATGACGGGACTGGTTTCGGTCAGGCCGTAGCCCTGAATCAGATTCAGTCCCAGGCCAATAAATGTTTTTGCGACTTCCCCGGACAATGGCGCACCACCACAAATCGCCAGGCGCAGACGCCCACCCAGTTTGTTCATGATTTTTTTTGCCACCAGCGCGTTTAAAATCGGCCAGCGCAAACCACCGCCACTGCCACCATTTTGGAAGCGTTGCCAGCCGGTTTCCACAGCGCTGTGGAACAGTGATTGTGCAAAGGGGGATTTATTCGCGACCTGTGCCTGAATCTTGTTGTAAACACGTTCGTAAATGCGAGGTACAGAAATCAGAATGGTGGGCTGCTGGCTGATCAGGTCTTCCGCCAGGTCCTGCACCGAGCGTGCAAAGGCGACGGTACTTCCTGTCATCATCGGGATGTAACAACCCAGGGTGCGTTCAAACATGTGCGACAATGGCAGAAATGACAGTAATCGATCTTCGCAATAAATAGGGTACTGTTGTATTGCGGCATCGGCATTGAACAGGATGTTCCGGTGGCTGAGCATCACACCTTTGGGACGCCCGGTGGTACCCGAGGTATACACCAGTGTCGCCAGTGCATCGATGTCTGGTGTTGCTGTCATCGAAGGTGTTTCATCGAAAGCCTGCCAGTCTGCCAGTGAGGTCAATCGTGAATAATCTGCTGAGGGTTCGCAAGCCTGTACGGAAACAACGCGCAGCAAACCCTGCAATTGCGCACGAATAGAGGCTAGTTTCAGCAGTGTCGCATCACCTTCCACCAATAGCAGTTTGACCCCCGCATCCTGTAAAACATATGACACATTTTCAGCGCGGTCGTCAGTGTACAGGGGCACCACTACCAATCCCATGGCCAGTGCCGCCTGTTCAAAGAAGATCCATTGCGGACAATTACGCAACATAAGCGCCACGTGGTCACCTGCTTCCAGATCTTCCTTTTCCAGTGCCACCTGTATTGCTGCAATCTGTCGTGCTGATTCCGCCCAGGTAAAGTCCACCCAGCGGGATTGCGTGCCATCAAAGTGGCGATAGGCTATCGCTTCCGGTGTACGTTTGACGCGTTGTTGAAAAAGACCGGGCAGGTTGCCTGCATCTTCGATGGAAATAACATCCAGAGTTTTGTTAGCCATTGTTAAAGTTTCCTGTAAAAATTTCCTGTTAACGGATATCAGGTGATATTAACCAACACGCGTCCAACTTACATCGGGCGTAAAGCGTTCACCGTGACTTTCGTGCATATGACGCATTTTTTCCAGCAGGGCTTCAGTGTTTTGACTTTCAATATAATGTAGGGGACCGCCAAGGAATGGGGCAAAACCGGTACCAAAAATAATGCCGACATCCAGCATATCTTTGTCGCTGACCACACCTTCACGCAGGCATGCCTGTGCTTCGTTCAACATGCGCAACATCAGGCGATCCTGAATATCGGGGGGGAAATAATCACCTTTGCCCGGCTTTTCGATCTCCGGTTTGCCTTTTTTCTTCGCGGGATAACGATAAAACCCCTGCCCGGATTTTTTACCCAGTTTGCCGCTTTCCACCAGACTGCGCAGACGATCCGGTACGTCTACATTCATGGATTGTGACAGTGTTTCTGCTACTGCCAGACAAATATCCAGTCCTACGGTATCGGCTAATGCAATGGGGCCCATGGGCATGCCAAAGTCCAGTGCTGCCTTGTCGATAACCTGCGGGCTCACGCCTTCGGATTCTAGCACCACGGCTTCCAGCAGATAGGGCATTAATACCCGATTGACCAGAAAACCCGGTGTAGACGTCACCGGCAGGGGCAGGCGGTCAATCTGCCGCGTAAAGGCAGTGGCTTTGGCAATCACTTCAGGGTCGGTATTTTTGGCGCTGACAATTTCTACCAGTTGCATCATGGCCACGGGATTAAAAAAGTGAATGCCCACCAGCCGTGCAGGGTCGGACAGACAATCACTGAGCATGTCCAGAGGAATGCTGGAGGTATTGGTGGCCAGCAGGGCGCCGGGTTTCATTTGAGGCTCTACTTCCCGATAGAGGCTTTGCTTGGCTTCAACATTTTCAAAAATGGCCTCGATGACCACATCGGCCTGTGCAATACCCAGCCCGTCTTTATCCGGTGTCAGACGATCCAGCACTTCTTCTACCAGACGTGGTTTTTTCAGTTTCTTTTTATACAGTTTGGCGGCTCGCTGAATGACTTTTGCCAGGGTGGCTTCCTGCCGGTCCTGCACGGTGACCTGCATACCTCGTAGCGCACACCAGGCTGCAATGTCGCCGCCCATCACTCCGCCACCAATGATATGCACCCGTTTTGCCCTGAAAGGGTTTTTGGTCAGGGATTTGAGCTTTTCCTGTAGGAAAAAAACCCGGATCAGGTTTTGGGCCGTATCGCCCAATACCAGTTTTGCAACCGATAATTCTTCGCCCTGTAGCATGGCCTGTTTATTACCGCCATGTCGGGCCCATAAATCGATAAGTGCATAAGGGGCGGGATAATGATTTTTGGGTGCCTTGGCAGCGACTTTTTTGCGTAATATTTTTGCCAACAGCGGGCGTACCAATCCATGGTTGGTGGCGGACTTCCAGAAGGGTAACGGTTTTTTATGCGGTGGTTTTTGTACCACGCTACGGGCGGCATCTTTCAGTTGCCGGTCCGGCACGGCGAAATCCACGATGCCAAGACGTTTTGCGGCACGGGCACTAATAGCCCTCCCGGATAACATCAGGTCCATGGCTGCCGGTGCGCCGATCAATTGTGGCAAACGTGCCGCACCACCAAACCCCGGGTGAATACCCAGACGTACCTCGGGCAGCCCCAGTCGGGTTTTCACACCATCTTCTGCGATGCGGTAATCACAACCCAGCACCAGCTCCAGTCCGCCGCCTAAACAGTGACCATGGATCAGCGCCACTGTGGTAAAACGCAGACCTTCGATGCGATTAATCACGCTCTGGCCACGACGAATCAGCTCGCGCGCCTGCTCTGTACTTTTAATGGTGGTAAATTCGTTAATGTCTGCGCCGACAATAAAACTGCCGGTCTTGGCGGAAAGAATGACCAGACCTTTGGGGCGTTCGGTTTCCAGTTCGTCCAGTATGCTGTCCAGCTCGTCCACCAGCTCGCGATTCAGCGTATTTGCATTGGCATTGGCTTTGTCGATACTCAACCAGGCGATGTTGTCCGCATCGGTTTCTAACTGGAAATGTTTATAGTTTTTTTGTGTCATGATCAAACCCTCTCCAGCAGCATAGCACCGCCCTGTCCACCGCCGATACACAAACTGGCTATGCCACGCTGTGCTTTATTGCGTTCCAGTACATGCAACAGATGCAATACGATACGCGCACCACTGGCTCCCACCGGGTGGCCAAGACTGACGCCGCCACCGTCTACATTGAGTGTTGATTCGTCCAGTTCACCCATGACTCCTCGCATATGCAATTCTTCCCGGCAGTATTTTGGTTCATTCCAGGCGGCAAGACAGGCTTGTACCTGCGTGGCAAAGGCCTCGTTGATTTCCCAGTAATCGATATCGTCTAACGTGAATTTGTGACGTTTCATAATGGGGGTCATGGCATGCACCGGACCTAACCCCATTTGTGCCGGATCCAGCCCTGCCCATTCACTGTCCACAATGCGTCCCAGTACAGGCAGATCCCATTTGTTCACCGCCGTTTCGGAAGCCAGTAATAACAGTGCCGCACCATCGGTCACTTGCGCACTGTTGCCCGCCGTCACTTTACCAAAGGGACGGTCGAATACCGGTTTCAGGGTGCCCAGTTTTTCTACTGAGGAATCGGCGCGCACACCATCATCGGCATCATAAAAATGGCCATGAGTATCGTACAGCGTTTCGATTTCACCCATATGACCTGCTGCCTGTGCTGTGGTCAGTCGCTGGTGCGAACGCACGGCGTAAGCATCCATTTTTTCCCGTGAAATATCGAAGCGGTGAGCGAGGATTTCTGCGGTCTGTCCCATGGAAAGACCGACCAGTGGATCACTGAGACCACGCAACAGGGCGATGATGGGTTTGAAATACGCGGGGCGTAATTGACGCAACGCCTGTAGTTTGGCACCGGTTGTGCGCGCACGCGCCCAGCCACCCAGCCATGCCACCATTTTTTCTGCCAGTAACACAGGAGCATGACTCATGGATTCTACACCGCCTGCCAATACCAGATTGGCGTGCCCGTAAGCAATGCTTTGTGTTGCACAATCCAGTGCCTGCATGCCGGAGGCGCAGTTGCGTTGCACGGTCCAGGCGGGGGTGTGTTTATCGCACCCCAGGCGCAGCGCCAGCAGGCGGGCGATATTGGCCTCGTCCGGCCCCGGCATCACACAGCCCATAATCACTTCATCGATATCACCTGGCTCAAAGGCTTGCCGTGCCATTAACGGGCGACCGGCACCCATGGCCAAATTGGCGGCATTGAACATTCCCGGTTTGCCTCGGGCCTTTAAAAAAGGGGTACGTGCGCCATCAACCACATAAACGGGACGTATCATTTTTTTCACTGGACCGGGTCGTTTTTTCTCACTCATGAAAGGCTCCCTTTTTTACGGTTTCTTCTTCTCTTATTAAATAGAGAAGGAGAGATGTACATCATGCCAATTTACCGTGACAAGCCAGCGCAGCTTTATCAAACTCATCCACCGAGATTGCCTCTAACCGGGCTGCATCGGCGGCCTGCCACTGTGTAAATTCTTCGTCGTTGATCACTTTTTTATTGGCGGCCTGCTGCCACAGTTCAGCCTCTGGTGCAGGCGATAATTCCCCGTTTTTCACGGCAACACGCACTTTCTTTTCCAGTGGCACCAAGGCGATTTGTAACTCAAGGGCATGCTCAAGATTAGCCAGTGCCTGACCCGGTTCCGTGGGTATATACAGCCCACGGGTGAGCCGGTCGCGTGCATCCGAGGGCGACAATAACAAATCCGCACATTGATGGCCCAGCTGATCCGTGGGCCCGGAAAACGGTTTGCCCAAGGGGAATGCCAGAGCACGCAGCAGCCATGCCACTGGGCGATTAGGGAAATTTTTCAGCAGGCCATCAAGGCTGTGTTGCATTTCATAAAGTGCGTGTTCGCACACCCAATGTAACAGTGGTAAATCCTCGGCGGGGCGATTTTGGTCCTCAAACCGTTTTAGTGCCGCAGATGCCAGATACAAGTAACTTAGCACGTCTGCCAGACGGCCCGATAATTTTTCCCGGCGTTTGAGACTGCCTCCCAGCACCAGCAGAGAGATATCCGAAACCAGCGCAAATACGGCACTCATACGTGTCAGTTGTTGATAGCAGCGTCGTGACGGGCCACGCACTGGTGACGGTGCCAGTCGTGCGCCACTTAAACCTAACCATAAGCTGCGGGCTGCATTGCTGATGGCGAAACCCACATGCCCGCTAAAGGCGCGATCAAACTCAGCGGCGTCATTTTCCGCCACCGCCTGCATTTCACGAAACACATACGGGTGACAGCGAATCGCACCCTGGCCAAAAATAATCAGGCTGCGAGTCAGAATATTTGCGCCTTCCACGGTAATGCCAATGGGTATGGATTGGTACACCCGGCCCATCAGGTTTTTCGGCCCCATGCAGATACCACTGCCACCGTGAATGTCCATGGCATCATTCACTACAGTGCGCATATTTTCCGTCAGATGATATTTGACCACGGCGGAAACCACCGAAGGACTTTCGCCCAGATCCACAGCCGCAGCTGTCAGCGTACGTGCCGCGTCCATCATGTAAGTCAAACCCGCCACCCGTGCCAGCACTTCTTCTACGCCTTCAAAACGACCAATGGGTGTTTTGAATTGTTTGCGTACTCGCGCATAAGCACCTGTGGCACGGGATACCAGCTTGCCAGCACCGGTAGACAATGCGGGTAGCGAGATGGAGCGACCGGCGGCAAGACATTCCATCAGCATGCGCCAGCCCTGTCCGGCACATTTTTCACCACCGATAATCCAGTCCAGTGGAATAAACACATCCTTGCCACGATTCGGCCCGTTCATGAAGGCCTGATTCAGCGGGAAATGACGACTGCCAATTTCCACCCCCGGTGTGTCCGTGGGAATCAGTGCGCAGGTAATACCCAGCTCTTCTTTGTCGCCCAGCAAATGTGCGGGGTCATACAGTTTGAAGGCCAGCCCCAGCACCGTGGCCACCGGGCCTAATGTGATATAACGCTTTTCCCAATTCAGACGGATGCCGAGCACGTCTTTTTCGCCGTTAAAATCACCTTTGCAAATGACGCCACTGTCGGTCATCGCAGCGGCATCGGACCCGGCTTCGGGCGAGGTCAGTGCAAAGCAAGGGACTTCTTCGCCTGTGGCCAGTCGCGGCAGGTAGTGGTTTTTTTGCTCATCCGTGCCGTAACGCAGTAGCAGTTCCGCCGGACCCAGAGAGTTGGGCACCATGATGGTGACTGCGGCAGTAATGGAACGGCTGGAAATTTTCATCACCACCGAAGAATGCGCCAGCGCGGAAAATTCCAGGCCGCCATATTGTTTGGGGATGATCATGCTGAAAAAACCGTTGTCCTTGATATAGGCCCAGACTTCGGGGGGCAGGTCACGGTCTTCCTGAGTGATGTGCCAGTCATCGATCATCTGGCACAGGGTGTCGGTGGGGCCGTCGAGAAAGGCGCGTTCTTCCGGGCTGAGTCTGGGCGCAGGCGTCTCCAGTAATTTTGACCAGTCCGGCTTGCCGGAAAACAGTTCACCATCCCACCACACGCTGCCGGCCTCCAGTGCCTCGCGTTCGGTGTCTGACATGGAGGGCATCACCTTGCGGAACATGATCAGTACACGGTCACTGATCAGGGTGCGGCGCAGCACGGGCAGATTCAGTGGCACGGCAATCAGCAGAAATACCGCCCAGTACAGCGTCTGCACCAAGCCACTTGCTCCACTCCAGGTGCTGGTGGCCAGCAACACTGCGGCAATCACCGCAGTACCAGCAATCAATGGCAGGCGCAGATAAAACACCGCCCATAACACGGCAATAAACAGACTACTCCAGACAATGCACATTACAGTCCTCCCGGTGTTGCCGGTTTGCTTTTAAGGGGATCGGGTTCGTCGGCAGCATCGTGCTGATCCGGCTTGCCCGCCGGGTCAGTCACCATTACCGGTGCGGCACCATTTTCTCCCGGAATAAAACATTCATTTTCATCATTGCAGATTACGCCCTCGGTGTCCCACGGCAATCGACGATACACAGCCAGATCATCCAGGCCCAGTATCGGATATTTGATAATTTCAAAATAGGGGGAGGTATCAAAATCGCGAGGTACATACAACCGCGTGTTGCGTTTGTAGAGTTTGACCTTGCCATCTTCCGAACGATGCACCACCGGCATAATGGGAAACTGCACTGAGCTGAAGGCAGCGGCAATCATCGTGGAACACACGGTACGGGCGGAGGGCCCGATGTTGTGTTCAAACAAGCTGGAACGCCAGCGCCGAGGCAAAAAACTGTAAGGGAGTAAAAAACGGCCAAGATCCAGGATTTGCCGTACATCATAATCGCGCCCCAGGTGTTTGGCGGCAAAGCCCACCACCCGTCGAGCGTCACCGCGTGACAACCCCGTGGGCCGACAAATGCGCACATGATCCTTCGCATAATTGTTGAGCGGACTGACAATGGTGCCTTTGCCCAGCATGGGCTCGATAATCAACTGGTCGTTGGGATCGCCGTCGTACAACCAGCTAACGTGCTCCCGAGTGGTTTCGTCCTCGATATCATGCAAACGGCCAATATACAGCGCCGCATGGGTCCACTGGCTCTGGGTAATGGTTTTGATCACATCGCTGACCCGCGAACGGCCCTCCACCAGCAACACATCGCAAGGACGCATCTCGAAGCTGAGGCGGTCAAAATTGCATTGGGGTGTTCCCGTCAGGGGACGCTCATCAGTGAGCCAGCGAACAATCTGGCTGCCAATCCAGCCAAATGGATTTATCACGTTGTAACCACCTGATCATGTTGATTTTTATTGTTTGCCATGCGCAATAAGCATAGTGCGTGGCAAGACTCTTTGCAGATGCATTATTGCCCAGACCCGGAAGCATCTGCAAAGTTGCAATTCTTACTGAAAATGGCGACCGAAAAACGGTTTTTTTCAGAGGGCTGTCTGGCCTGGTTGGTCGCAAGTGAAAAGAATAAAGATGGTGCGCAGGAGTGAACACACCCGATGAACATCGCTATATTTCTTGGGGTGCATATCGGTAATGCCCGGTTATTTTATAGTCAAACAATATATCTTCAAGCTTGGGGCCTGCGCCGATGTTATGGGCGATGAGTGGATTGCCACTGCTTGATGATATTTGATCAGTCACTATGCCGATATGCGGCAAATTACGCGGTAACATCCAGCTAACAATATCACCGGGTTTATAATCCTGGGCATTATTGCTCACGGGTAATTTAATCCCATGTCTTGTGAAAAACACCTGTAGGTTCGGGACGCGCCTGTGGTCAATATTGCGGTCTGTGGATTTTAGCCCCCAGATGCGCGAGGAAGGGTAGGCGCTGAAGTTGTTTGCCATATCCTCATGGACTAAACGCTGTAAATCTGTGCCGATGGCACGATATGAGCGGATGATGACATCGGTACACACACCGATATCAGAGGGCACATCGCCATTGGGATAAGGAATGGAAAAATAAGCGCCGTCATAGCGTACGTTGTGTTTTGTACGCTCAATTGCTGCATCCACGAGCCTGTTTTCAAAACCGCCACTGATTGAGCTTTGAGAAAAAAGCACAAAAATGGCAAACACAGTCATCTTGTTAAAAATGTGGCGCATTTGCATTTAAGGCCGGTATAACCCAGCCAGATATCTCCCAACACTTAATATAGAGACCGCAGCAATACCTATCTGCAAAGCCACTGCCGGATATTGCACGTCATGCCAAAACAATAACGCTAAACCACAGGCCAGTAAAACCAATCCAATAATCGTTTGAGCCAACCGGCTCATTGGCACAGTCCATTTATTGCTCAGGGCCACGCCAAGTGCCGCTGCAATCCAGCCACCGAACGCACCGGCAAGAATATCCAAAGGCCAGTGAGCGCCTACCACAGCACGGGAAATGCCCGCGAGGGTGGCGAGCAACAAGGCGGTGATGGCTAACGCAGGATGTACGCCGCGCAGGCAGATAACGGCCGCGAGAGTGAAGGCTGTGGTGGTGTGGCCGGAAGGGAAGGCATTGCGGCGTAGCTCAACGCCAATGACGTTGACCATGTCAGCACCCAGTGCGGCCAGTGGTCGCGGAATGTCGAACAGGGGTTTGAGGATGTGTACCCAGGCGGTGGCGAACAGGGCCGCGAGAAATAATGCCCAGACGATGTCAGGGCGCTTGCGTGCAAACAGGCCGAGCAGGCTGAAGGCAATGAGAGTGTCGCCGAAAATGGTGGCGTTGGCCCAGAATGTAGTGCCCGGTTCATTGAGTCCCCACTGGTTTAACCAGGAAAAGAGGCTTTGATTGACGTCGAATAAAACAATGACCGCCGCGCTGGCCAGAGTGAGCACAGGAACGAGCCAGACCCAAGGCGACGAAATGCGTGTGTGTGGTGAATAATGTTGTGTGAAATGTGGTGTTGTCATTGAGGCCACGCTAACGGGGCGGGTGGGTGGCTGTCAATTGACGGGGGATTGTGGGTGTGAGCGCTACCCATCAACTATCGGCATCAAGAACAACAGGCGTATCCAGCGCCTGCTCATCCAGCCACACCTGATTGCCCTGCAAGCGCAACCGGCCTTCAGCGAACCAGCGGATAGCCATGGGGTAAATCTGATGCTCACATTTCAATACGCGGGCGGCCAGTGTCTCCGGGGTATCATCCGGTGTAATAGGCACACGAGCCTGAACAATCACAGGGCCGCCATCCAGTTCTGCGGTGACAAAGTGTACGCTGGCCCCGTGTTCTTTTACCTTGCCTTCCTTGAAGGCAGCCAGTGCCCGGGCATGAGTATTGAGCCCCTTGAAGGCGGGCAGCAGCGAGGGATGGATGTTGAGTATGCGTCCGAGATGATGGTTAACAAAATCGTCGGTGAGCAGACGCATGAAACCAGCCAGCACCACCAATCGTGGCTCGAAGTTATCGATGCAGCGTTTTAATGCTTCATCAAAGGCTTCACGGTTATCGAATTGCGTGTGGTCGATAACGTCAGTGCGCAGACCGGCACGGTTAGCCCGTTGCAAGCCTTTTGCATCAGGACGGTTACTGATCACCGCACGAATCTCCACGGGCAGCTCGTTTTCCTCAGCAGCATCGATAATGGCTTGCAGATTGCTGCCGCTGCCGGAAATGAGGATGACGATGGGGAGCTTGGGGATAGGCATGATATTGAGTGGTGATGTTTTGGGTGGGCATATTACATCATTTCAGCTATTGCATCCTGTTCCTTGTCCTTTGCCAGATGGTGGATTCGTAATGTCCACCCTCTTGGAACCGGAACAGAATGCGTTACTTTTTTTGCTCTTTAGCGCTATTTTTATTTTCCAGCCTGCTTATAGGTATCCCACACCCGCGTAGGCAAAAAAATATGCCCACCCTTGTTTTATCCTATTAAAAAGCTCAAGAGCAATTATAGAGTCGTCAATCATCACTCTGTCTTGATCTCGATAGAGCGCATTATTCGTTGCCAGTTTAGGTTTGGAAGATTCAATTAATTCGATGAAGTTATCACACTCTAGTTGAGAATATACGTCTTCTACCTCCCACAAAAGAGGTTCATTTTCATACCTGAATTTCACACCGAGTGGATAGTTCATAATATCTGGCACCTGCCATATAACGCGAAAAATAGCAGCATGCATTATCAATTGAACCTGTTGCCAAAGATTAAATATTCTATTTCCTTAGTTTTTACCCGCGTTAAAGTTTTTTATCGCTTAGTTTTTTTCTCAAATCCGGAGGAGAAACAAAAACAAAAGAATTACCATATTTTCTTTTTCTTAGCAGGTTCAATTCATCTGACATTTTTAACAGGTCCGTCCTGGCTGTTTGGTAACTAATGGCATGGGATGATTGATGTTCTTGTATTTTGTATATCGCGTCAGGATGCTTGAGTGCATGTTTAAGCAAAGAAA
>WFQM01000335.1 GCA_015487095.1 Gammaproteobacteria bacterium
CCTACCAGAAACTACAAATTGTGCTCGGCTCTGGCTCTTTTGAGGTTACCGCATATTTGTTGGCAGGGACTTTCAATTCCTGGCAAATACAAACACCCTCCTCATTTTCCGCTGCGCACTTCAAAACGGCCTGATAGTTAAGGGCAGAGTGACAAGCCAGCAGGTTGGCTTTTCCTATCCAGCTGTCTTTGTAGAAGGCAATAATGTAAGCATGAGAGAGATGATGGTAACCCATGTCTTCCAGCGGAACACACGGAACCTTGTCGTAGGTGTTTTGCACGCGAAGCGTTTGTGTGCTGCTGTTCTGTTGCGCTGGCTGTTGTTCATAAAAGGTAACAAAATCACGATTACCAACCCGTGGACAAGCGTAATTAATATTCGATGCAGTTATGGAGGGACGTGATAAAGCAACGTCCAGCGTAAAGAGTTCACTCAATGCTGATCCGAGACTATGGCCGGTAATATACAGTTGCTCGATGGGTTTACCTGAAGTTTCATATTTATCAATCAGGTGAAACAGCTGGCTTTGCATAGAAGGTGTGTTTTTCCGGCTCTCACTATAAATATCATAAAACCCGGATTCAACCGTTACCCCTGATGGTACCGCCACACTTTTTTCATACGGTGTGAATGATGTTGACTCCGCGCCAAGGTCATCGAGTATATCCAATATGGATGAGGTGCCGCGAAAAGCAAAAATATAAGTGTACGGTGCCTCTTGAGAGCGAAATACAACACCATAACATTCAACGGTCTTGTCATGACTGAAAATGGCGTCGATGCCTGTCCAGCATTCGACACATTCAAAACCGGCAGGTGCGGAAATATTTTCTTTCTGACATTTTTTTGGCTCATTATCATTGAAGGCGCTGTAAGCCTGGAGACTGGCCTCGATCAACAGCAGAATTTTCGTTTTGTCGGTATCATTAATACTGGTAATGTACTGTATTTCCATTTCAGAAAACCTCCATAGTAGTTATTTGTCATTATCATGGAACATCTATTCTTCACAACAAGATGAAAGATCACTATGTCATACCTGATAACAAAATCATCTCGATGGAAAAGGCAAACAGATAAACGGGGGAAACCATAACATAATAATAATTGGAAAAAATCCTCACGCCTCAAGACAAACTCCGGGTTTGTCGTCAGCCTGTACCAGACAGTAATACCAACACAAAAATCACCCCTCATAGATCAATCATGGTTATACAACTTTCAGTCATATGCCGTGTATTTTATTACAAGCGGACAACTCCTGGGGACACCTAAAACCCATTCAGCAGAACAGAACGACCACTTATCAGCTATTTCAACCACTCATTTTATGAGTATTTTCGGCTGATTTTAAACTCACTAGAGTTACAAATCAGTACTGTCCCGCTAATAAAATATTACTGTACTGCAATGACCTTCATGCGAAGCAAAAGTATGATTATGCTATTTGAGGCATGTGAAGTTAACGGAACAGCGGTGGTGACAAATAAAACAATCAGCACTAATTGGTTTTATATGGAGATTTATCATGCATAAAAAAGTACATTGTCCTCTCATTTTTGGCACACTGTTTCCCGGTCTATTGATATCAAGCCAATCTTTTGCTGATAAGAGTGCAAGTTTTAATGATTTTACTCATGGCAACCCCCAAAACTTCATTGCACTTTATTTTCTTCACGAAAAAGTAAGCTCGGTATTGCGTGATCATATGGGAAAAATTGAACAATGGTGGGTTCGAAAAGAAGAGTAAAAGAAGACAAGGCAGAATAAAAAACCGTAGGGAAATCCAGATTATGATGAATATACAAACTTTCGCTACGAATTTTTCGGCTGATGTAAATACCCAGTAAAAATATTTTTGATCAAGAGAAGGGTAAACCAGCAGACTGCTTTATACCCCTGCGGTTTCATCTTGCCGGTAATTTTACCTGGAATATTATCTGGATGACAATGTAATGCTACTGTAGCCTTCGGACTCGAAAATACTTTTTATAAAGATCAGTACAGTTAGGAACATGCATGGAATAATTCGGACAATTATGACGCTGGACTTTTTCTTCTGATTGAACGATCTCAATAGGCGCATAGTGAGTATGCGCGACGATTTAATTCATCAAGCTGGAAAGATTAAAAGAAAACTTATGAAATAGAGAATAAGTTCACAAAACTGATAAACCAGACAAAATATTTGTTCCCTTTTTTATTCATAAATACAAAATAAAAAAACATTTCATTGAGGAAATTATGCGAAAAAAATTGATTTTTGTGAAACATCTTGCTGCATTGTTTTTATTTTCTTCTGCTAGCTATGCTCAGTCCGGTTTTGATAAAGCTGGCTTTGGCAGCAATCTTGATGAAGGAAATTTAAAAATATATATGCCAATACAATTTAAAGAATTCATTATTGAACCAACAATCAAATGGTCATCAGGTGATGAAAACATGCGCCGTTATGATGGAAGTGTTGAAAAATCTGACAACTCAACTTATGAAGTTGGCATTGGTGCATTCTTTAAAAACAAAGTATATGAAAATACATTTATTAACTATGGCGTAAGAATCGGATACTCAGAAGGTGAAAGTAAATCAAGATATATTTCTTCCTCTTATTCAGGCTATCGTAAATGGGAAACCAACACATACTTCATTTCACCAACGATATCATTTGAGTATTTCCTGTTTCCAAAAATATCTATCGGTACAAACATTGGCCTACTTTATACAAAAACCGCAACAACCTATAAAGATTCAGACACTTCAGCACCTTATGAAAGTCATGACGATTTGAAAAGAATATCCACATATACTACTGAAGCAATAGTCAGGTTTTATTTTTAAAAATCAGGCTTGAGAAAACTATTATGTAAATTGTAATTGAAAACCTGATCTTCGTATTTAAGCTGCATCAGGTAACGTATGGGTGTTAAACCTAAATTACCAGCTGTCAGGTTGTTACGCCAACTGAAAAAAGACCGCACCATTCGGGTGCGGTCCTCACAACATGAAGACAGTGCACTCGTGTCTTCACTTCCTCTTCCTCTTCTCCTTCCCTCCTCCATTTATTTTCCGGACAAATCACATCATGTACAGTGTTCGTGAATAAACAGGCTGCACTGGGCGGGCATTAACACCGATGACTTGGGAGAACCGCTTTATTTGTTCATCAGAGACTTCGATAGGATTTTTCAGCACTATCCACTGAATACCTTCGCTACAGGGTGGTATGGTAATCGAGCCCTTGAAACTATAATAACTGTGGTCGGTCGGCAGCAGATCAACAGCATTGACATTCACTGATGCGACTTTTTTTCTGTCGCCTGATTGCTGTGGTATATGATTCCAGGCCGTGTTCAAAACCGTATTTTTTGCACCAATTTTGGTGAATACGCTGAGCACCATGACCTGACCTTTGGCACTCTTATGCACTAGATGAATTTCCATAGGAGAGGCTTTACCATCTACCGTGTTTTCGCCGGGGCTGTGAAAATGAAACTGTAATAATTCATATTGTTCCTCACCGATGGTAATAGTGTTGTCTTTGGTGCGTTTTATCAGAATGGTGTGGCCATTGTTAACAATTTCCAGGCTGCCAGGTTTGTAATCAAACTGAATGGCGGGTAAATTCGCGGTCTTTGCACCACTGATATTGATCGGTGATTGTTCTTTTCCACTACCGCAAAGCTTGAATTCCTTACTCAGATCAGCCCAATGCTCGGGACCATTAGGGCCAGTGTAACTCCAGGGAACATTGTCTGCGATGACAATCATGGGTACAGAAACAATGATGGCAGCAAAAAAAGTGGCCATTGTTACAGTTTTCGTCATTTATTCTCTCCTTGATTCATTGACGGCTTAACAAGAAAAACCCTGCTCTCTTTATAATAAAACTTAAAAGTTTAAGAGGATTCTGTATATTTATACACATCATAGAAATATCCTAAAGACTGGGTGACATCAATTGGGACAAGTCCTAGGGAAAACACATATAAATCCTGAAAACATAGAGAAAGCTGAAAGCTATAACCTCAAGAAACAAATAACCCCGCAGTAGGCTAAAAAGGGTATTAACATCAACAGAAAACAGGGGGAAACACGCTTTCACCCCGAAAACAAACTCCGGGTTATCAGCCGCTCATACCGGGAAATACACCAGCACAAAAAACCGTTTTAGTTATTTTTTCATTCAAGCCAATGAGGCAATGTGTGATTCTCAGGGGGGAGGCAAGAAAGGAGGAAAACAGGAAAGAGTGTTACATCATTCCCTAATTTTTATTTGTGGTAATGGTCTCAATCAGTGCGCAACGGGTATCACCTGTTTCACTCGCCTGGCATTGTGCGAGCAAACTGTCCAGCGCACCGTGCATGGCATTCAGATCGGTCATTCGTTCCTCGATTTTTTTCAGCTTGATCTGCGCCAGTTGTTGCACCTGCTGGCAATGGCCGTCACCCAGTTCGAGTAATTCCTGGATCTCCTTGAGTGTAAAACCCAATTGCTGGGCTCGTTTGATAAAGCGCACCCGCAAAATATATTCTGCGGGATAATGCCGATACCCCTGGGCCGGTTTAGGCGGTTCGATGACAAGTTTCAAACGTTGATAATACCGAATAGTCTCGACGTTCACCTTCGCTTCCGCCGCCAGCTTACCAATAGTGAATGTTGTTGATGTCATTGGTTAATGTTTCTATTTGTTGTTTGTTGATATTTTAGCTCATCTGCTCTAACCGGCACAGCAGGAAAGCTGTGCCAGATCTTTGCTGAAAGTTTATGCACAAAGTTTCAATCCTTCTACCATGGTCAGGTAGGGAAACAGTCGCCCGGCCAGTTCCTGAATGCTCATGCCATTGCGAATCGCCAGTGCCGCGCTCTGGATAATCTCACCACCTTCAGCCGCCAACACCTGATTTTTAACTCGGGTTTGTTCATGTTGACCAAAGCACACAGTACGTTTTCCAGACTCAATGTACGGCTTTCCACCACCGGACCCTATAACGAAAGACCTGCGCCAATTCCAGCACAATCACCGAGCCGCCCAGCATAATCAGGTGAGGCCTCGGTGGATGTCCAGAATGGAATTGTCAACCAGCCCCGCGATGGCAGACACGGCAACACTGGCACCCACCGCCAGCAGGAAGATGAAAAAACCGTACGCATACCTTTATTCTCAATTAAAGACATTGATTACAAAGACTTAACAAGGAAACTTAAGCCTATACCTTCAAATCTAATCAAACCCATTAATTACAAGCAGTTAGCACAAGAACTTAATTTAACATCCCTCATCTCGGCAACGTTTAACCCAATAACCGGAGCCATACCAAGGAAAACTCATATTACCCGTAGCGATTGAAATTCAGATTTTATTGCGAACCCTCTTCATTCCATGGCCGCGTTAAAATGCCATTCTCCCTTGCGCGATGACGACTGCCGACATCAGGAACATGGCATGAAATAACTTCCCGAGAATCAAGACAGTTGAGTTTCATTCGATTTTGTTTGTGCTCTCGTCATCACATCCTCAGTAATACTACTCAAAAAACCTGAAAACTTTTTACCAAGGTTCTGTTTTTCAACATGCTTGACGCTGTAAATATCCGCTTGAGAAACACGATCCAGTAAATAATCATCACTGGTTTTCAACTCATCCACCAGAGCCAGCTCTTTTGCACGAATACCAAACCAGTATTCACCGGTCGATATCTTTTCAATATCCACAACGGGCCTCTCTTGTTTAACGAAATTTTTAAACAGGTCATGCACATCATTTATATCTTCTTTAAATTTATTCCGCGCCTGCTCAGTGTTTTCACCAAACAGGGTCAAGGTACGTTTATATTCACCTGCCGTGATCATTTCAAAATCAATATCATGCTTTTTAAGCAACCGATTAAAATTGGGCATTTGCGCAACCACGCCAATTGAACCCACTATCGCGAAAGGTGCAGCCAGAATATGGTCAGCAACACAAGCCATCATATAGCCACCACTTGCGGCAACCTTGTCCACAGAAATAGTCAGGGTGATCTCTTTATCCTTGATTCGCTTGAGTTGAGATGCTGCCAATCCGTATGTGTTGACCATGCCCCCCGCACTGCTGACCCGAACAAATACTTCATCATTTTTTTCTGCCACCATTAAAATGGCGGTAATTTCCTGGCGCAGTGATGTCACGGCTGAGGCTTTAATATCACCATCAAAATCCAAAACAAAGACCCGTTTTTTATCTGGGTCTTGCGGTGTTTTTTTCTCTTTTTTGATTTTTGCTTTTTTCTCTTTTTCCAGTTTTTTTATTTCATCGTCGTTAAGCAGTACGCTTTTCATCGTCATACTGATGTCATCATAGCGGTCATTTAACCGGGTGATTTTTATACGCTCGTCAGATTTATCTTTATTTTTTGCTATTACTGCGACAACCACAATAACAACCACCAGAACCGCCAACACAATAGTGAGCGCCTTGGCGGCAAACATCCCGTACTCTGCTAAAAATCCCACCGACTACCCCTTTATATTCAATTTTTACACACCTGGTTCAACACAGCTTTTACGCTGATTTCTGCAAGTGCTCGCACTCATAGGATTCAGGTTTAATTTAGTGCTGTAAATTGTACCATCATAGTGCTGGCACTGCCTTGGAGGCTGACGTTGATTTACCCAAACGGATAACCACCCGCCAGGGGCCGAGAGCATGGCTGTTGTAATGAAAACCTTCATTAATCCATCGTTTGAGAGTGATAATAATAGAGCGAATGCAAGATCATGGTGGAACCGCTGCGCTTGTTCCACCCTACTTCACTATCAATACCCCGGCTCCATCATCGATGATGGGTAGGGTGGAACAAGCGCAGCGGTTCCACCAAACGACGACTTTACTCTGTGTTGAATAGAGCGGAACAAAAACCGATGAACACCCTACCCGGGCAGGGCTTAGCCTGACGGCTATGGCGTCAAGAGCGGACAGATGAAGACTCAACGAAAGAAATTCGTCGATGTTTCATTGCAATGAAATAATGCTGGCACAACTGCCGGAGGCGGCTCAGGATATACCCGCGCGCACCACGGAGCAGACTCATCGTCTCTGGTTAATAATCTGACGGCCCACACCGTTAAAACAGTTTATTCGGCCCCAATAGCCAGAGACCGATTTCACCTTTTCGTGCGTGTACGACATAACCTTTGAGGTCTTCGCTCTGGAAACGCTTTTGTTGCTTTTCTGGCAGCCCCACTTCCACCAGTGTACCGGGTGGAAATGGCATGTCATCAAGCCACGCAGCTATTCCTTCCCGGCTGACGTCACGCACTTGTGCATTGACACTGCCATGGCGGGGATTACTGAGGGTGACATTAAAACTGTCATTATTTCGGGGATAACACCGATGTTCCATGTCCGGCCTCCCCTGACTCAATCAGGCGATCTACCAATACTTCGGCTTCCAGCCAATCATCAACGGGTGAATTGTTAACGAAGCCATGGCGCTCGGCAATATAATAGGATGCCTCCGCAATCATACGACGACGATAGTCCTGATCGATTCTTTGCGCGGACGCACTATCGACCGCTTGTTGTACTGTGGGTGTTTTGTCTGTCGCTTTTTTGGCGTTCGTCGCCGACTTTTTACTGGTGGATTTTTTACCTCTGCTTTTCTTGCTTACCGCCTTTCCCGCATTAGCCATACCCCTGCTCCTTTGCGTTGTCTTACCCAAGGAAAATATAGATTCCCATTTTGCAACTTACAAGCTCTACGGCATAAATAATTTGTAAAAAGTGTTTTCGGCACGCAAAAAAAATGTTACGGGCGCTTATTCAGCGTTAGATACTGGTTTGGGATTGGTGTGTTGAGCGTGCCGATAAAGGGTAAGATATTCCTGTGCGCTGTTCCGCCAGGAAAAATCCTGTTGCATTCCGGTAGTTTGCAACTGCTGCCATTGTGCTTTGTTACGATAGCGCCGCAAAGCACGTTTGATTGTTTTCAATAATGCCAGACTGTCATCCGTGTTGATGATAAAACCATTAGCGGTGCCTTTGGCCAATGTTTTGGCATTGGTATCAGTCACCGTATCTGCCAGCCCACCCACATTGCGCACGATGGGCACTGTGCCATAGCGCAGGCTGTACATCTGATTAAGGCCGCAAGGCTCAAAACGGGAAGGCATCAGGTACATATCGGCACCCGCTTCGATACGATGCGCCAGCGCTTCGTCGTAACCAATACTAACAGCCAGTTTATTGGGATGTTGTTTAGCCAGTGTTATCAGTCGGGTTTCCAGAGCCCGGTCTCCGCTGCCCAGCAGCACGAGTTGCAGTGGTAGTTTTACGAGGCTGGGTATTGCATCAAGAATGATGTCGATACCTTTTTGGCTCACCAGTCGGCTCACCAGACCAATCAATGGTGTCCTCGGTTTTTGTGGCAAACCCAATGCGGTTTGCAGTGCCTGCTTGTTCGAGAGTTTGCCGGACAAATAATTGGTATCGTAATGATATTCCAGCAGTGGATCAGTGGCCGGGTTCCATTCTTTTGTGTCAATACCATTGAGGATACCGCTCAATACGGCGCTTCGATGACGCAATAAACCTTCCAGTCCATTGCCAAATTCAGTCGTTTGTATTTCACGGGCATAGCTCGGGCTGACGGTATTAATACGATCTGCAAAAACCAGCCCTCCCTTGATAAACGAGAGCTGCCCGTGGAACTCCAGGACATGGTGACTCCACCAACTGGCAGGCAAACCCAATTTCTGCACGTCCTCTGCGGGAAACAAACCCTGATAAGCAAGATTGTGAATGGTAAATACCGTAGCAGGACGCTGTGCCGACAGTTCCAGCAAGGCGGGCACCAGTCCTGTTTGCCAGTCATTGCAATGCACAATGTCCGGCATCCAATCCAACCCCGCCTGATTCAGTGCCAAACGAGTGACAATACGGCTGAACAATGCAAAACGTTCAGCGTTGTCCGCCCA
>WFQM01000336.1 GCA_015487095.1 Gammaproteobacteria bacterium
CCGGAACGCGGTGTACTGAAACTGACCCTGTTAGGGGGTAAATAAAATGACAAAACCAACCCGTCAAAACAACTGCGGCTGCTGTTCCGGTATCTCTCAGGCAACCCCTGTCAGGCTGCATAACCTGCCCTCGCAAAACACCCTGGCCTATCGTATCGGCACTCATTCCACCTTCAAACAGTCCATGCTGGCAGCGCTGAGCAATGCCCAACGCCCTGCCCTGCTGCCATTGGGCACCCGCGACGATGACGATTTCACCCTTGCCTGTCTGGACGGCGTAGCCACCATGCTGGACGTATTAACTTTTTATCAGGAGCGTTACGCGAATGAACATTTTCTGACAACCAGTACCGAGCGCCGCTCCGTACTGGAAATGGCGCAGTTAATTGGTTACGAATTATCGCCAGGCGTTGCATCAGCCACTCATCTTGCATTTACCCTGCAAGAGACACCCGGTATACCGACCAACAGCGCAGACCCCATCATCATTCCCGCACGTACACGAGTACAAAGTGTGCCCGGACAAAATGAAGAACCACAGGTATTTGAAACCATTGAAGACATCGAAGCCCGTTCACACTGGAATGCCGTAGCAGTACAAACCACGCTCCCCTATGTGCCTGATCGCGGTGATCTGGATATTTATATCGATGGACTTAACAACAACGTTGAAGCAGGTGACGCCATACTGATTGTCGGTCAGGACCGGATGGACAAGGACAAAGGCGATTCCGGTAGTGAGCGCTGGGATGTGCGGGTGATTAAACAGGTTGAAAAAGACAATGCTCATTTGCGCACTCGCCTGATATGGCGTGATCCATTAGGTCATGTCAGCCCCACCATTCAACCCTCCGGCACTGACGTTAAATTGTTTGTCTTTCGCAGGCGCGCCAGTTTGTTCGGCCATAATGCACCGGACCCACGTTTGATGAGTGAGAAAGACAATAATCTTAGCTTATTGTTAGAGGACGAAGAGGTCAATCGCTGGTGGAAAAACTTCACTATTCAGAATAACCAGATCGACCTTGCCAGCCCCGAAGATAACGTCGTTGCCGGTAGCTGGATAGCACTGGTGTCCAACGAAGATGACATGGGCAGCGCCGACCTGCCCGGTTACGTGGAATTGTATCGTGCCGAAAAAGTCTCCAGCATGTCTCGTACCGATTACGGCATGAGCAGCAAAATCACCCGTATTGAAATAGACACTACTGAAAGTATCAGCCACTTTGCGTTACAGGAAACCCTGGCGCTGGTCGCCAGTGAAGAACTGCCGATTCATCGGCGGCCATTGCGGTACCCGGTATTCAGCGACACGCTGCATCTGCACACACATATCGACGGCCTTGTACCAAATCAATATCTGTCAATCAGCGGTCAATGGCAACGCCTCAAAGTCGCTCCGGGTATTACGGGGCTCAGTCTGCAACGGGAAGATGGCAGCAACCCACTTAACGAATCCGACAGCGTACAGCTTGTCGGCATTCCGGAAAAACTCAGCCGTGGCGGCACCCTGACAAAACTGACGCCGGAAGCATTTGGCACACTCATTAATGGCAAGGATTCGGCTGCCCGATTACAGTTACGTGTTATTGATCGTGATGGCAGCAGCGGCACAGTCATCAGTCGCGCTTCAGACTGGTTATGGGACAACGATTTATGGGACAACGAAAATGATCCCCGCGTCGCAGAAATCGCACAAATCGGCAGTAGCGACAACGATATTCAGAATGACCGCGACCGCACGACCCTCACGCTCAACGCCGCGCTCAACAATATTTACCGGCGTGATTCGGTGCAGATCAATTTTAATGTTGCCCCTGCCAACCACGGCGAAACGGTGGTGGAAATTCTGGGTAACGGTGACGCCCGTAAAACTGACCAGCAATTTATCCTGAAACAGGCTCCTCTCACCCATGTCAGTGCTGACACTCCCAGCGGCAGTGCGGCATCACTGGAAGTACGGGTCAATGAATTACGCTGGGACGAAACGGCCAGCCTTTATCAGGCCAACCACGATGCGCGGGTTTACCGTATTCAGAACCGTGATAATGGCAGTACCGCCATCCTCTTTGGTGACGGCGTTGAAGGCGGACGCCTGCCGACAGGACAAACCAATGTACGTGCCATTTACCGAAAATATATTGGTGCCGATGCCAATCTCAACAAAGACAAACTGACCACACTGTTACAAAAACCACTGGGCGTCACTGAAGTCACTAACCCGGAACCTGCTACCGGGGGTGCCAATCCGGAAGTCATCGATGATGCCAAGCAAAATGCACCATTAACCGTACTGACCCTGGACCGTGCGGTATCCGTTACGGACTATCAGAATTTTGCCCGCGCCTTTTCCGGTGTTGCCAAAGCCCATGCCCTGTGGATTCATTCAGGACCATCCAAAGGTATTTTCATCACGCTTGCAGGTATCAATGGCGCACATATTCCCGACACCAGCAGTACCTACATAAACCTGATGAATGCATTGCGGCGTTACGGTGATCCCATGCTGCCATTACGTCTGGTGAATTATTCATCGGCAAGCTTCGCCCTGGGCATGGCGGTCAAGGTAAATGATGATGCTGTGCGCGACACCGTGCTCGCAGCACTGGAATCTGCATTACGCGCGTATTTCAGTTTCGCAAACCGGGATTTTGGTCAGCATGTCAGTCAGGATGAAATATTGGCCGTGGCACACAGCGTTCAACATATCGAAGCCGTGCGCATTACACGATTTTATCAACAGAAACCCGGTGCTGTGGAGAGTGTCTCCTCCATTATCGCATCACACCTGCCTGTTGCCTCCCTGACCATCGCACCCGAGCCCGCGCAATTATTAACCCTGTCAGATGAACCCCTTGAAATGGAATCCTTCTCATGAGCATCAATAGCCAACAACTGTTGGAACTGCTGCCTGCAATCCATCGCATCCGTGATGCAGAAATCGCCCAACAAAACGGTTGGGAAAATGGTCCGCTGGAAGATCTGGTGGCCGTTATCGCCGAACAAATGGCGCTGATGGAAGAGAACATTGAACAAAGCTACGACGACCTGTTTATCGAAACCTGTGCCGACTGGCTAACACCCTATATTGGCAACGTGATTGGCTACCAAAGTCTGCACGGTAAAGTGCCCGATGTTGCCAGCCCCCGCGCAGAAGTGGCGCATACCATTGCCTTGCGTCGGCGCAAGGGTACTGCCGTTGTGCTTGAACAACTGGCCCGCGATGTTACTGGCTGGAATGCCAGAGCCGTTGAGTTCTTCAAAGAACTGGGCTGGACACAACACATGAATCACAACCGTGACGACGTACATTACAGTCCTGACATGCGCAACATGGAACCGCTGGCCCGGATCGGCTCCGCGTTTAATCGCGTGCAACACACGGTGGATGTACGCCGGGTTGAATCCAGTCGCGGGCAATTTAACATTCCCAACATCGGTATCTTTTTATGGCGACTGGAAGCTTATGCCCATACCGAAAGCCCGGCTCTGCGGCTGGCCGAACGACGCTATCTGGTCAGCCCGCTGGGACACGCACTGCCCTTGTATTCCCGTCCTCGCAGCACACGGCAGGGATTGATCAGCAAACTGGCCAGCCCTGAAAATGTCCCTGAACCTTTAGCGCGCCGACAACTGCACGATCACCTCGGCCGCTATTATGGCCTGCGGGCCACCGCTGCAGGTGAGATTGATAATGATGAGCCGAGCATCGTACTCCATGTAGACGGTACCGAAATTCCCCGCGAACACATCCGTATCTGTGACCTCAGTGATGACGGCCCCGCCTGGGCCCACGAGGCCGCTGAAAACACGTACGCCATCGATCCGGTATTGGGGCGTATTGCCCTGCCCCCGGAAGCTGCGGACCCTGCCAATGTTCTGGTCTCATACCATCGGGGTTTTAGTGCCGACATGGGCGGTGGTGAATACGAACGGGAAAACAGTTTTGCCCTGCAAGATGGCGCGACGATTATTCCGGTGCCCACGCCCGATCATCCCACACTACAGGCAGCACTGGATGCACTGGGCGAAGCCGGTGTCGTGGAAATCACCGACAATGGCCGTTATGAAGAAACGCTGACCGTCAGTGTTGCTGATAATGCCGGTATTGAATTGCGCGCGGCCAATGGTCGCAACCCGCATCTGGCACTCACCGGCCCGCTCACCGTAAACGGTGGAGAAGGCAGCCGCTTCAGCATCAACGGCTGTCTGCTCAGCGGTGATTTATTAACCGTGCCGGATACCGGCACAAATAATCTGAGCCAACTGGAAATAGTACACTGCACCTGGGTGCCGGGTCGCACACTGGATGCCGATGGTAATCCGCTTACCCCCGCCGCTGTGAGCATCAGCGTTGCCCTGGCCAATGTTTCTGTCTCCATCGAACGTGCCATTACCGGTGCCTTGCGCATGGTGCCCGAATCCCGGCTGGCCCTGTTTGACAGCATCGTTGATGCCACCGATGCAGAAGCGGTGGCATTTTCCGGCCTCGACGACAACAGCCCCGGTGCAACGCTAAGCGCCACTGCAAGCACCGTGATTGGCAAAATTCATGCCCGGGAGTTTGATACCGTCAGCAACTGTATTTTACTCGCACGCCTGTCTGCTGCGGATACCTGGAATGCCCCGGTGTGGACTGAGCGTAAACAAACCGGCTGTGTGCGTTTCAGTTTCCTGCCCTTTAACGCCATCGTGCCGCGACGTTATCGCTGCCAGCCGGATTCCGCCGACAGCGCACGACGCCTGTCGCCCCGTTTTACCTCACTGAATTTTGGACAGGCCGCTTATGGACAACTGTCGCAACTCACTGCGGAAGCAATCTGGCGTGGTGCAGACGACGAAAGTGAAATGGGTGCTTTCCATCATTTGTATGCACCACAACGCGACCGGAACTTACGCATTCGTCTGCGTGAATATTTGCGCGTTGGCCTGGAAGCAGGACTTTTTTATGAAACCTGACCTGATTGACAAAACAAACATGAAAATGCCCAAAGGAATTGACCATGAGCTTTGACCTGAGTCGAAAAAAATTCAACCCGCTGGATGATTATTTCAGCGTTGTTATGCAGCAAGGGCGTGTGCAAACAGACGCAGACTGGAACACTCTGGTGGCCCAGCTTAATCGACACATGCAGACCGAGTCTCTGGATACCTTCGGGCCCAGTGTCGTCCCCCGAGAAACCGCCGATGGTTTTTTAATCAGTGGTGCCACCGATGCCATTGAAATCGGAGCGGGACGCATTTATGTCGATGGCCTGTTAGCGGAAAACCATACCGATACCCTGAAGTGGGATGCCCGGCTGGCCGAAATTTCCGGCACCGCAAAATTATCCGGTGCCAATATCAACGCCGCACCTTCGGGCTTGCCCGGAACAACCGCCTACGACGCGCAGCCCTATTATCCCAATCCACCCGCATTGCCAGAGGGGGAGACATACTTGATGTATGTCGATGTCTGGCAACGGGACATCACTTATTTACAGGATGCGAGTCTGGTTGACGCTGCTGTCGGCGTGGATACCACGGCCCGCCAGCAAACGGTCTGGCAAGTGAAGTTTCTCAATGAGGTCGGTACCCTGGACCCCACGGTCAGCGATGTTGATATTCCCGGCTGGCTGGAAACCATTCACCCTTCATCAGCACGCCTGTCCACAGACACAGGTGATTTGACCGACGATGACAATCCTTGTCTGTTGCCCCCCCAGGCCGGTTATAAAGGTCTGGAAAATCAGCTGTATCGCGTACAGGTCCACGATAGCGGCCCGGTGGGTACCGCCACCTTTAAATGGTCACGCGACAATGCCGTTGTATCCTCACGCATCAGTGCAATCACCGGCGGTAATAACATTGTGGTGGATTCACTGGGGCGCGACGACGTACTCAGTTTTCATGAAGGCGACTGGGTGGAAATCACTGACGACCACCGGGATTTGATGGGCCTGCCAGGTGAGTTGCGGCGTATCCGGCTGGGCGATGGTATCGATAGTGCAACCCGCACCATTACCCTGGAAGGTGCCGCACTCCCCACCGGAGCGGGAAACGGCGAGTTTCCCATTAATGGCAGTGACCAGACAGAGCCGACACGCAACACACGCATTATTCGCTGGGATCATGCCGGTATTGTATTCCGTGAAAACGAAAGTGAGTACACCGATCTCGATGCGGCCAGCAGCACCGGGGCCATTGAAATTCCTGCCGCTGGCACCCGATTGTTTCTGGAAAAAGGCATTCTGGTCGATTTTGATCTGGAAAGTGTGGTGGATGAAGCAGCAGACTTTGAGTCTGAATATAAAACAGGTGATTACTGGATTTTTTCTGCCCGGGTAAATGATGCCTCCATTGAACAGTTGGATCGCGCTCCCCCCATGGGCATTCATCATCATTATGCAAAGCTGGCAATTGTTAACGGCAATGGCATAACCGATTGCCGCACACTCTGGCCGCCTGAAACGGGTGGTGAAGGCTGTGCCTGCACGATTTGCGTTCACCCAGACACTCATAACAACGGCAGCGCCACCATTCAACAAGCCATAGACCAGGTTATTACACAAGGAGGCGGAACGGTTTGTCTGAGTGTTGGTGAGTATCAAATCAGTCAACCCGTCAGGATCACCGGTCAATCAGTCACATTACGTGGACAGGGCTGGCAAACCCGTCTGATTTCCCGACAGGCTATGCCTTTGATTGAAATAGGTGGTGAGGGCATCGCAACCGATATCACCGTGGAAAAACTTTTTGTGCTGACGGCTGTGGCTCAGGGTTTTAATACTGCCATTACGGTTAACAACGTAATAGCATTGAACCTTATTGATTGTTTTATCATTAACCTGGCCGTTGGCGATGCCACCAGTCATGGTATTCAGTTTACCGGCCTGGCCATACTGGTCACCGTGCAAAAATGTAACATAGCGGCGGAACGGGGAATCATCGGCCCACGCTTGCAAGAGGAGTTTCTGGGAACATTGAATTTTTCCCTGACCGACTGCCTTTTATCCTGTAATGCACAAGGCATCAGCTTTACCGGGACGAGTTTTCACCTGGGCAAACTGGATGTACTGCATAATCATATCGGCAATGCAGACAATGCCGGTATCGAACTGACCGGTGCAACACTCGACAACACCGCTGTCGCTATCGAAAATAACTTGCTGACCCACTGCCAGAACGGCATTCGTAGTGGCGTTTCCAATTTACGCATTCTCTGCAACGACCTGGAAATGGAAGACGACAATCAAGACAGTGGTCATGCCATTGCATTTGTCGAAGGCCTCGACCCCGAAGACAGCGCCAACCAGCAAGTCATTGGCAACCGGATTCGCAACTACCGGGGTCATGCCATAACAGTACAGGCCGGTATCGGAAAAATGATGGTCAAACAAAACCAGCTTGATAATATTTCCGGCTCGGCTTTTATTATTGAAGAAAATGGCTCTATTGAATATCTAAGCCTTGAAAACAACCAGTTTAACAACGTGGCAGGCATTATATCAGCAGAAACCAATACCCTTGCAGCCGTCCTTTTACATGCCAGCGTGCGGGCCGACATCACTAACAATGTATTTGACGGTGTTGTACGCGCAAGCCACACGGCCACCATCCGAGCAGGCATCGCCGTCATTAACAGCGGTGCTGTGCGCATTACCGGCAATCGATTGCTTGCCGTAACACCGGCAAGTTATACCGGCTATGGCACCGGCATTTTCATGGGTGGTCGAGTGGGTGATTTTGAAGTCAACAATAACGAAATAAGCCGCATCCCTCAAAGGGATGGCATGACCCCTGAGAGACTGGCAAATGCCGAGTGGAAACCATTATATGTTTTGATGGGAGGTGGCACTCAACGCAGTGAGACTGCTAGCTCATCCATTGCAGCCACGGGTAACGCGCCACTAATCAGCGTTAATAACAGAAGTTATGCTGTGCTGGCAACCCGGCTTCTAAACCTGAGCGCAACGAACAATATCAGTGTAAATAGCAACTGTTTTGACGGAACATCAGGCATTTCTGCCGCCGTAGAAATTGTGGCTCCCATGTATTGCGGCTTTATTGACAATGAAGTCAAATCAGCGACGCCGATGAAAAGTGAGCTTGTCTCGTTAAGCGCCGACCACGTAGGTGCCAACAATAATCGTCTGATGAGCAGAGATGAGCAGAATATATTAACTGTTCAAGCTCGCCGCTATGTGGTCATGGGAAACATGACAACGGGCAATATCATTGTTAACAGCGGAACAGCCAGCGCAGGTGCCATCCCTCTCCCGGAACCCTGGAAATCACTGAATATCATCGTTTGAGGTTTCACTAACAGACCCACAGGACACTGACGCAATGAAATATTTATTATTACGCAATGAAAAATCAGTACGCGATATCGCCGACAAGGCTTACAAAAACCTGTCCGATAAAGCCCGAAAACAGGCTGAAACCGCCCTGCTGAAAATCAATCCAGAACTCAAAACATTCAAATCTGTTCGCAAAGGTTTTATTGTTCGTATACCCACGATTCCTGAAGACAGTAAATCCAATCGCCGGAACGCTATTGACCCGATTGAAAATATTGCCCATGAAATGTCGGAAAAATTAAAACAGTTTGAACGCTCCCTGGACAAAAAGTTTATTGACCTGGAAATCCGACAAAAAGATTTTATACAAAGCCTCAAGGCCGCAGGTAAAGAATTAAAAAGCCAGCCCAATGGAACCGCAGCAACGAAAATTTTACAAAAACATATAACCGACTCAAAAAAACAGAATGATAAAAACAAAAAACTGGGCATTGACGCTTTGAAAAAAATGCAAAAAACAATTGCCACTTTTGACCGCTAAAAAATAAAAATCAAAGCAATGGCTCAGCCTGACTTTTAGGGATGTATAACACTATCAAAGCCCAGGATTGTGACTGAATGCCTGCACAATATCAGAAGCTCTCGGACAATCGCTCCAGTCTATTGGGAGGTTATGTTGTCGTGGTACTGACTAAGGAGCGTGCTATAAACGCAGAGAGCGCAAAGACGCAAAGTTTTTCGTGTTTTTCTCTGCGTCCTTTGCGCCTCTGCGACCTCTGCGTTAAATACCCGGTGATTCTTAAAACAGATGTTTTTAGCGTTTAATTCACAGTCACAGTAGATGTTTCAGGCAAAAACGGGCTGAAACCGGGAACTTATCCATCCCATCATCTGGAACAACCAACCATGGCACCTGTCGCAATTCCGGGACAATTCTGCTAGAGTCGCGCGCGGCTGACCACAGCCCGCCACTGGATCACCAGCGGTCGTTTTTGAAACACGAACAAAACAAGCATAAAGAGAGACCATGCATCCCATCGTCAATATCGCCGTCCGTGCCGCGCGCCGCGCAGGTAACCTCATCGCCAGTGCTGTGGAACAGGTGGACCGCCTCGACATCACCGAAAAAACCAGCAATGACTTTGTCACCGAGGTTGATCGTCAGGCCGAAGAATCCATTATCGGTATTATTCACGAAGCCTATCCCAACCACGGCATTCTTGGCGAAGAAACTGGTGAGCAGGCTGGCAAAAAGGATGGCGTGGACTATCAATGGATCATTGATCCTCTGGATGGCACCACGAATTTCCTGCACGGTTTTCCACAGTTTGCCGTGTCCATTGGTGTGAGCCACAAGGGCCGCCTGGAACACGCCGTTATTTACGACCCCATGCGTCAAGAGCTGTTCACGGCCTCCCGTGGTGGCGGAGCCCAGCTTAATGACCGCCGTCTGCGCGTCACTCCACGCAAAGGATTGGAAGGCGCACTGCTCGGCACCGGCTTCCCTTTCAAGCAACAACAGCATTTAGACGCCTATCTGGCCACCTTCAAAGCGTTGTTTCCCATGACCGCAGGCATTCGTCGGCCCGGTTCTGCGGCGCTGGATCTAGCCTATGTGGCCGCTGGCCGCCTCGATGGTTTTTGGGAAATAGGACTCAGCCCCTGGGACATGGCCGCTGGCACACTGCTAGTGCAGGAGGCCGGTGGACTGGTGAGCGACTTTGGGGGGGGTGACGACTATCTCAGCACGGGTAATGTCGTGGCCGGAAACCCCAAGGTCTTCAAAGCCATTTTGCAGAAAATCCGCCCACATTTAACAGCAAAACTTGCCCGATAATGACTGCTTTGCTCCCGCTGTTCCCAGTAAGACTGACTCAAGTATTGCCCTTGTGCGCCGTTGTGTTTCCTGAATTTACCCTTAAAAGGCAAACGCATCGCGCGCGTAACAAACGCATGGCTCACGACACCCTTCCTGACAACCCGCTAGGCAAATCACTGGAAATCACCTTGCGGGACTGCCTCGATGGCCTGGAGGATTTCACCCTGCAAATGGCTTACGCCACCACCCACGCACAATTTGAGATTCTCTCCATTGGTGACGTAACAAAGAATGAAAATAACTTGCCAGCAAAACCCACACCACTTACGCTGGTAACCGCACCTATTAATAATAATCACTTTCAACCTACAATCTACCGCCAACGGCGCGTCTAAATACCATGGCCAAAATCACCATTAACCGGGAAAACTTTCAAGTCGATGAACGCGAGCTGGTGCAAGGCTCGTTGACTATCGGCCGTAACCAGGACAATGACCTGAGCATCGATGACCCGGCAGTCAGCGGCCACCATGCACAGATTGTCACCGTATTTGACTCCTCCTATATAGAAGACCTTGGCAGTACTAACGGTACCTTTGTTAATGGCAAACAAGCCAAAACACACACTCTGCACAATGGCGACGTGCTGACTATGGGCCATTATCAGATATTGTTTCAAAGTGAAACCGCCGCGACAGTCCAAAATGCCAACGCCACCATGATGATCGGAGCCTCGCAGCTCGAAGAACTAACGACAAAAGCCAAGCAAAAAGATCACAAAAAAGCACCGGCACGCAAAAGCCCATCGGCCGCTCCGCCCCAAAATTCCCGGCGTACACCTGCCGTTGCAGCTACCCCAGCCAACAAACCCAGGCTGGAGGTCCATGAAAACGGCAAACAACCCATCCCCGGCGGAACCGAATTACCTGATATAGACGAGAACGAAAACATACTGGGGGAAACACAACCTGCCCCCTCCATCCCTCCCCTGTACAATCGCCGAAAAGGCGATAACAGCATCCTGCCATCACTCAAGATCATTTCACTGGCTGTGCTTGTCACCGTCATCACCTTCACCCTGCTGATGCTGATTTTTAAATAAGCCTCCGCATTAGGAGTGGAAATTAAATTTGTGAATTAAGCGCTGAAAACACGCTACTTTTAATAACCACCGGGTATTTAACGCAGAGAGCACAGAGTGTTTAGTGTTTTTCTTTGCGTCCTTTGCGTCTCTGCGATCTCTGCGTTGATAACACCTCACCGGTCAATGCCACGAGTGGATCCTGCTTACAAGCCTTAGGTTTAACCTAAATTAATCAGTCATTCGCCTCACGTAGAGCCATCCGCGCTTTACAATTTTTGGTACACTGGCGTGATCGGCCAACAATAAAAGCCAACATGAATCACACGCGGTAGAGGAACCCGACGATGGAACTATTATCAAAATTATTAAAAATCATGGTGGCAAAAGACGCCTCGGATCTGTTTTTATGCACCGCCTCCCCTCCCGCATTCCGCATCAACGGCTCACTGCAAACCTATGCCATAGAACCCCTGAACTCAGGTGCCACAGAAAAAATGGCTCAACTGGTGATGCGCCCGGAACACGTTGCCGCCTTCAAAGAAGACCTCGAAATCAGCCTGGGTTACACCGTGCCGGGTATTGGCCGCTTTCGTTTCAATGTATTTCACCAACGCGGTGAAGTCAGCCTGGTCATTCGTCTGGTACCACTGCAAGTGCCAGGATTTGAGACCCTGGGCATTCCCGAATTGCTCAAAGACATCACCATGCTCAAACGCGGACTGATACTGGTCGTGGGGCCCTCCGGAGCAGGCAAATCCACCACACTGGCGGCAATGATCGACCATCGTAATATCAACACCACCAGTCACATCATCACCGTGGAAGACCCCATTGAATACATTCTGAGCGCTAAACAATCAGTCATTAATCAACGCGAAATCGGCGTTGACACCCACTCCTACCACAGAGCACTGATCAATGCCCTGCGTCAGTCACCGGACATGCTGATGATCGGTGAAATTCGTGAGCATGAAATCATGGAAGACGTTTTGGAGTTTTCTGATACCGGCCACCTCTGCCTTGCCACCCTGCACGCCAACAACGCCAGTCAGGTATTCGAGCGTATTGTGCATATGTTCCCGCAGGAAAAACGCGAGTTACTGCGCTATTCACTGTCACAAAATGTCAAGGCAGTTGTATCACAAGTATTGGTGCCCACCCGGGACGGTGGCCGCACCGTGGCGGTGGAACTGCTCATCGCCACATCCCGGGTACGCGACCTCATTCGCCGTGGTGACTTTACCGAACTGGCCGAGGTTATGGAAAAAGACACCAACTCCGGCATGTGTACCATGGATCAATCATTGTACCTGCTGTATGCCAACGGTAGAATCAGTGAAGAAACCGCTCTGACTTACGCCGAATCTCGCAGCAACATGCGTCTGCAAATGCGTTTGTCGGGAGTATCGCCCCACACTTCTGTCGATACAGATATCAATCTCTAGGAAGCCGTCCGAGAATACAAAGCCTATCTCAAAATGGCTTTCCCTAGCGACGACCCTACACTCTCGGACAGGCTCCTGATTAAACTATTCACTGCGCCACTGGCGCATGACAAAACAAAGGAAAAACATGACTACAACACAAATTCCCCTTGTCATTGAGCCCGAGCAATTACAAGCACAGCTCAACACACCCGACCTGCTAATCGTAGATCTCTGCAAACCCTCAACCTACGCCAGAGCCCATGTACCAGGCGCAATTCACCTGGGCTACGCAGACATCATTGCCATAAAAAAACCAGCAATGGGTCTGCTGCCTGATGCCACCACTCTGAGCCAAACATTTTCCAATATCGGTCTCACGCCCGAAACCCATGTCGTCGCCTACGACGATGAAGGCGGTGGTCGTGCAGCCCGCCTGCTATGGACACTGGATGCCATCGGGCACAAAAAGGCCTCACTACTCAACGGCGGTATCGGTGCCTGGTTCAATGAAGGCCATCCTACGGAAGACACACCGGTACAAGCCACACCAAGCAAATACCAAGCGACTATCGTAGGCACCGTTGTTGCAGACCAGCAATTTATTCATGAACACCTTGATGATGACAACGTTATGCTGCTGGATTCCCGCTCCCCGGAAGAATATCGCGGTGAAAAAAAATTCGCCGAACACGCCGGACATATCCCCGGAGCTGTAAACCTGAACTGGCTTGAAATAATGGACCAATCACGCAACATGCGCCTCAAACCGGAAGCTGAATTACGTGCAATGATGGAAGAACGTGGCTTAACGGAAGACAAAACCATCGTAACCTACTGTCAAACTCATCACCGTTCCGCGCTCACGTATTTTGCATTGAAGGTGTTAGGTTACTCCAAGATAAAAGGATATCCAGGCTCCTGGTCCGACTGGGGGAATAGTGAAGATGTGCCAACAGAAACCGGGTAACTGAATATACCCTTGGTGTCTTTGTCAGGCTCGGGGATGTTCGTCGCAAGTAAAGTGCAGCGTGGTTAAATATGTTGTAGTGACACTGACAAGTGGCGTGTTATAAACGCAGAGATCGCAGAGGCACAGAGGACGCAGAGAAAAACACTAAAAACTCTGTATCTCTGCGTGACATTTTATTTGGTGCTGTTGGTTATGTGCAGCTTAAACAAAAGGAGACGCTGCTCAATATCATTAAGTTAACAAAATCGTAGGTTGGTGGTGAGCTTGCGAACCCCAACAAAGTCGCTGATGTTGGGGTTCGCAAGCTCACCACCAACCTACAACAAGCAGGAATTTTGGCTTAACTTAATGACATATAAATATTTTCCTCTACATTGAGCAACGAACTTTTGGAGACATCAACTGATCAGTAATTATTAATTTGATCATAATGACTGCATATACGTTTAACATGAATCGCGCTTTATTGGACTCAGCTTTTTAAGCAAAAACTTCATTTTCGAAAAACATAACAAATATCCCCTAATAACTGCCCCCCTTTGATGTGCAGTGATCGAGAATGACCTCCTCCGTACAACTCAATTCAATCGGAGAAGGTCTGTTGCGATATATTCATCGAGCAAAATAAAAGAGCATCACCATGTTGTGACATGTTGCATGTACTGAGTTACAGGTTCAGGATAAAATCAACCAGCGCTTCAATGTTTATATCTGATACCTGCGGTGAATACGGAGGCATTGATGCACTGCCCCAGTTGCCGCTGCCACCATTTTTAACTTTTTCAATTAACATTGCCTTTGCGTCGGCGTCACCTCTGTATCTGTCGGCAACATCTTTCCATGCCGGAGCTAAAATTGCAGTTTCAATGCCGTGGCATAACAAGCACCCACTCCGCTCTGCCAGGGCAAGATCACCGATAACAGGATCAATAGCCACAGCCACTGTTTTTACACGATCGATATCACCTCCTAAATCCGCAGCAGTAACACGGACCGGAACAGTGATTAAATCACCATTCAACAAGCTGGCATCTGCCAGGGCATCCACCGTGATAGTGCGACTTGCACCACCATCCAATGTACCCAGCATCCAGAAAGCTTCCTGGCCACCTATACAGGCAGTCCCACAACCCGTCGCATCGGGCTCAGCATCATTTGCAGCGTCAAATTGAAGCTCAAACGGTACACGAAGCAACACGCTGACATCATTGACGGGCACAGTGGATACATTGCTAATGCTGAGTTCGTAACGCAGCCGATTACCCGCCTCGACTGACTCGGCGGCAGTGTTGATAGCGAGCATAATAGGAAAGGCTTCTTCGACGACGGTGACGACTTGCTCGGCGCTGGCATCAAAAGTTACACCTCCGTCGTGGCGTAACTCCGCGTGGGTGACGAGGATCTGGCCCGCAATGGCAGTCGCACTTATGGTGGCATCAATGGTGCGCCAAAAGGTCTTACCCTCGGCAAGGCTGCTTAGCCCCCAAACAATGTCGCCAGTAACGACGTCCTCGGTGCCGCTATCGCTGATGCTGTCCACGCTAATACCTGTGGGCAAAATAGTACGTAATTCCAGGTTATTAAGCGTCGCATTATCGATATTGCCAACACCAACAGTGAAAGTCAGACTGTCACCCGGCATGAGCGGATCTTCCGAAACATTCATCGCCAGCTGAGACTTGGGATTATTGTCCACCACCACCGCTTTGGATACATTGACAATGTCGGTGATGCTGGAAGAGGTGACCCGTACAGGCGCAACGATCTGGACATCTGTGTTCACACCCGAGAGAACCTGTGCATTGATAGTGATGGTACGACTCTCACCACCCGCCAGCGCACCCAATGCCCAAGAAGCTTCCACACCATCAGTGCATGTTGTTTCACAACCTTCTGCATTTGGTTCAGCATCATTTTCAGCATCAAACTGAAGTTCCGCTGGTACCGTATACATCACGGAGACATCATCTATCGGCTGCGCAGATACATTACCCACCGTCATTGTATAAAGTGCTCTCCCGTCTGATTTCACCGGTCCATTAACAGAGACATCAAGCAAAAGGGGTGATTTGACCGCCAACGATAATATGGTTTGTACTTCATTGACGCTATCTTGGACTGTCAGCTGCGCAGTGAAATCTCCACTTGAAGCATAAATATGCTCCTGAGATGCAATGTTGACACAGTCGTCAATAGTGTAGTCATCTGATCCATCATTGTTGACATCAAGCGTACAGGTCAGCGTATCACCCTCTGGATCGCTGACCTGCCAATAAAAGGTAGTTGCCACTGTTGAATAGGCCGGGTCTGGGTCCACAGTGAATTGGCTGATGGCCGGTGATGTCGATGACACGGTCAGATTAATTGATGATTGCACGGGAGAATTTATACCATCGTCAACAGTCAGTTGGATCTGATAAACACCCGCCTGTGTATAGATATGCACTTGTGAAGAATTATTGACACAATCATCAATGGTGTAGTCATCCGTACCATCGGTATCGACATCGAGTCTACACGTTAGCGTGTCGCCATTGGCATCGCTGACATCCCAATCGAAGGTTATGGGTTTGCTGGTTTCTGCTGCCTCGGGAGTGGCAGAAAAATTAGCAATTTCCGGTGCATCACCCAAATCAATAACCGCCACGCTCGCACTCTGCTGTACCGGTGCATTAACACCATCCACAATGGTCAGACGTATCTGATAATCGCCTGCCTGCGTATAGGTATGTATTTGCGAGGTATTGTTGACGCAATCATCAATGGTGTAGTCATCTGAGCCATCTGCATCAACGTCCAGATTACAGATTAGTGTATCGCCTTCTGCATCAGTAATATCCCAGCTAACAGTAACGGGCATGTCGACACTCACGCTGGCTGGAGTTACCGTCATATTGTCGATAACCGGTGCAGCATTAACAGTGATGGTGATTGTGTCAGTATCTGTCGCTCCGCCACTGTCCGTAGCTTCAAGCGTAATGGTATGACTACCTACGGAAAGTATAGAGGAAACATCTGTACCAGTGCCTAGTTGACCATCGGTATGAGAAAACCAGTCAAAACTGGCTCCTGTCAATGTGCCGTCTTCCTCGTCCGAGCCGGCACCGGTGAAGGAAATATCGCTGCCCTCTGAATAAATGCTTCCATTCGTCGGACTGGTGATAACCACTGTAGGTGCTGAGTTGGGCGTGTCACCCTCGCCGGAACCTCCCCCTCCTCCACAAGCCCCCAATAACAACGATAAAAAAATAACAACACTCTGAATCCATTTCACTGGCAACATGGCATCCTTCCTCCAATCCTTGCTTTTACGTCTGTTATTATTTAACCATCCAGGCTAAATCCATTTCAGTCATCAATGAGTGGCATCAAGCAAAAATTATTGTATCGTGCATACTCAGGCAACAAATACACCCACTCCCGGTTAGGGTATCGATTAAATTCCACTTTGTTAATGAGGAAAAACCCTTGATTTCTCATTGAAACTTATTAGTCGTCTTTAAAATTAAAACCAACACC
>WFQM01000337.1 GCA_015487095.1 Gammaproteobacteria bacterium
CTCTTGGCGTGATGATTCGCGGATTTTCCGGCACCTTTGCCACCTTGTTGGTCATCATCGGTTCCATTTTAACAGCCATGGGCCTGGGAAGTTACCTCGGCTTTCCCATTACCGCGCCTTCTGCTGCTACGCCGACCATTGTGCTCACCGTCGCCATTGCTAACTGCGTGCATATTCTCGTTGCCATGTTGCATGAAATGCGTATGGGCCGCGATAAAAACTCAGCCATTATAGAAAGCCTGCGTATCAATATGCAGCCGGTATTTCTTGCCAGTATCACAACTACCCTGGGTTTTTTGAGTATGAACTTTTCCGACGCACCACCCTTTCAACATTTGGGTAATATGGTTGCCATCGGTGTCGTTACCTCCTTCTTTTTATCCGTCATTTTTTTGCCCGCACTGATGTCGGTGTTACCGGTAAAGGTAAGTCCAGTTGCTAATGATGACAGCCATCTGATGCATCGTGTTGGTGATTTTGTGGTCGAGCAACGCCAGAAACTGATTTGGGGAATGAGCATTGTGGCTATTGTTTTGATCGCATCAATACCCCGCAATGAAATGAATGACGTATTTGTACATTATTTTGACGAAACCATGCAATTCCGTACCGATGCCGATTTCATGACCGAAAATCTGACTGGCCTTTATATCATCAGCTATTCATTGGACTCCGGTGAACCTGGAGGCATCAGCAACCCTGAATACCTGCGGGAAGTCAGCGCTTTTGCAGATTGGTATCGTGCGCAACCGGAAACCATTCATGTCAACAGCATTACCGACATTATGAAGCGACTCAATAAAAATATGCACGGTGACGAACAAAGCTGGTACAGGCTGCCCGATGAGCGCGATCTCGCTGCACAATATTTACTGTTATATGAAATGTCATTACCCTACGGACTTGATCTGAATAATCAGGTCAATGTGGAAAAATCTGCCACACGATTTACTGCCACGCTACAAACTTTGTCAACCAATGACTTGCTGGCACTGGATAGACGCGCCAATGACTGGCTGAAAAAAAATACCCCGCACATCAGTGGCAAAGAAGGCAGCGGGGTATCAATTATGTTTGCGGACATTGGAAGACGTAATATCGTTGGCATGCTGATCGGTACTACTCTCGCGTTAATCGGCATTTCTTTAATCCTGATCATCGCTCTGCGTTCAGTCAAAATTGGCTTGCTAAGCCTGATTCCCAATCTGATACCAGCGGCGATGGGTTTTGGCCTGTGGGGTCTGCTGGTAGGTGAGGTCGGGCTCAGTCTTTCCATTGTCGCGGGTATGACTCTGGGCATCGTAGTCGATGACACCGTGCATTTTCTCAGTAAATACCTGCGCGCCCGCAGAGAAAAAGGGCTGAATGCTGAAGAAGCCGTGCGTTACGCATTCCGTAATGTGGGCATGGCTCTGCTGACAACGTCGGTGGTATTGGTGGTCGGTTTCATGGTGCTGTCGCTATCCAGTTTTGAGCTGAATGCGGGTATGGGTCTACTCAGCGCTATTGTCATCGCCTTTGCGTTATTGGCGGACTTTTTATTATTACCTCCCATCCTCATGTTGTTTGACAGGAAAAAAATCAATAAACAATCTGCCATCAAGGCGCTTAGGCATGCGTAGTTCTCTGTCTGCATAAAAACGGGATAAAAACAACAAGGTACGGGGGGTTTTCAACCCTTTGTTAAACGACTTTAAAAAAACGGACTAGAACGTACCGATAAATAGTGATAAAAAGGACAACTCTCAGCGAAAGGAAACAAGCTGACATTTCCAGCAGAAAGGAGGCAGGCCGACACTTCACTGATCAAAACCCTACAAAGCCGTAACGAATGGAAAGACAAAGCCATTCAGTATGTCAATAAAACGCCGGAAACCCGGAAAACACCAACGAAAACAATCCCGCTTGGTGCGACAAAACATAACGGCAAAGATTAAAACTGTTGTCTACCGCTGAAGCGGCATCTCATGGATACCTCGTCTGTGGATAAACAATTTGGGTCAATTTGGAAAAACAAGTGTTATTTGAAAGTCTTACTGTCAATCGAAAAAAATAAGTAAATACAAAGTAAAACAACGAGGCATCAAAAACGGGTGAAAGAATCATTATTTATACCAATAAATATCGGTAAAAACACTCAGTTTTAAAATTTAAATTTATCAAGGTACTCTTATGTTTGAAGCTATCATTATCGTTGCTGCGGTCGCTGTTATCGTCATCATCGCCATTATCGTCCGCGCCATGTGGGATCCGTTCTATTGTTGTTTTATGACCACTGCGGATATTGGCGTGTTGTCATCTTCATCACTCATTAAAATTTCATCTTCCGTTTATATCAGTGAGCATTTCATCAACTCCGGCAACTCCGGAAAATGGGCACGTAGCATAACCAAGTTCTCGCGTATGCTTGTGGTAGTCCATAACGGGGAGTTGTGTCTTTACAACCCGTGCCCACTGACAGAAGAGCTACGCAAAGAATTGGATGAACTGGGAACCATTCAACAGGTCGTTGTGACCAATTGTTTTCATTATGCATTCCTCACGCAGTATATTGATGCCTACCCTGAAGCGACTTTCCTGGTACCACAAGGCATGATGTGGAAACGACCTGAGCTGCAACAACATTGTATGGCAATCCCCGCAGCGACAGAGGGTTCGTTATTTGCGGGCACACGCTATTTCAGGCTACCCGACTTTTATCAGGAGCATGCAATATTCGTCGAAGAAGCGGGTTTACTTTACTGTAGCGATACACTTTATATCAGGGAGCCTGAAACACGTCCCCATGGTCGATTCGAAATCAGGCTAATGCAGGAATTCATACGCTCAATCAGTTTTTCGCAACCTTGCGGGGCAATACATTATTTTGATTATGTCAGACAGTTTCGTTACCCCGGCTCGGATGATTTACATAAAAAAAATGCGGAATGTTGGCGCAAAATTTTTGCGCTGCCCATCACTCGTGTAACAACTGGCCATGGCGTATTCCGTGGATGTGTCTCAGTAACAAAAACTGAGTTGCAAAACCTCTTACGTTGTATTGAACGCAAGGACGGATGGATGGACCGGGCTGGCCGGATGGTGTTTCGCCTGTGTGTACGAGGGTCATCAATTCGCTATAGAGATTGGACTTGCCTGTACGACAAGGAAGCACAGTTTGGTTATCACTCCCCTGTAAAGGAAGAAAAGGGGTAACTGCCAATGTTATTAAGTTAAACCAAAATTCCTACTTGGTGTAGGTTGGTGGTGAGCTTGCGAACCCCAACATCACCGGCTCCGTTGGGGTTCGCAAGCTCACCACCAACCTACACCAAGTAGGAATTTTGGTTTAACTTAATAACATTGGCAGTTACCCCTTTTCTTCCTTTACAGGGGAGTGATAACCAAACTGTGC
>WFQM01000338.1 GCA_015487095.1 Gammaproteobacteria bacterium
TCATCTTCTTCACGAAACTGTTCGGGTAACCCGCCTTCCATTTGCCGAAAACGCAGATCGTGCAGTTTGGCGGCGTAGACATGGGCGCCGGTAATATCCGCAGCCCAGGGGCTGGCCAGTGCCATGGCATCCAATAGGCCGCGGTTGGAATGGTCCGATGAATCCACTGCCAGTAATACATGTTTGTATTCCGGCAACGTGGGTTGAATTTGCCCGGGTTGCAATTGTGCATTCATTAATACCGCTCCATGAATAATGGCCTAACTCGACAGCCAGTGAACAACAATAAACAGAATGACCGCCATGTTGATAGCGAAGCCGATCATTGCCAGATAATCGAAAGCAGTTAGCGAATGCTGGCCGATGAATGGAACCCGCATTGTCTATTTTCCTTTAAAGGTAAAGTCAATATTGGCTGTGCTGCCAGCGGCGACCGTCACTTTTCCTTTTTGTTCACCAAGGAGACCATGCCAGGCAATAATGCTGTATTTTCCGGGAGGAATATTGTCGATAGTGAAACTTCCATCATCTTTCACTACAGAAAAATAGGGGTTTTTTGCCACAAAGACATAGCCGTGCATAAAGTCATGGGCATCACATTCCAGCTTCATAACTGTGCCGCGCTTAAGTTTGACAGTCTTGTTGATGGTGGTCAGTTCCGGAGGCTGACTGATATTGAAGACGGTTTTTTTGGCTCTGCCGATAATCTCGTAAGTGTGGATATTGTGTAATACCGGGTCTGAATTACGCACCAGTAACTTATCCTTGTTTTTCATCACCGATAAAAAGGGAATGAAATCACATTTGTTCTGGTCAATTTCAGTTTTGTCGAACTCTGTGGTAAAGGCTTTTCCTGATTTTATTTTTTTAAGGTAAACTACGGTGTCGTTGAGAGCACCATTGGTGACGCGGACAAAATCGATTTTACGCTCACCGGTACCACAGGTGTCGTTGTCCTTGGTAATGGTAAATATTTTGGGGTCCGGGTCTTTGCCGGTAAATTTTACTTTGCCGCTGATACTGCCACCGTTGGTAACATCAACCACGTTATAGGTTGCCGCATTTGCCACCAGGGGGAGCCCGATGACTGCCGTCAATGTAAAGGTAAGTGCTATTAGTGATTTGTTCATGAGGTACTCCTTTTTTCACATAAATATCGATAAATCACACAGGTCATTAATTATTTAAAGAACCAGGTTGTCCTTTGTTTTCTCCGTGTCCTCTGCGTCTCTGTGGCCTCTGTGTTCTAACGCGGAGGTCGCAGAGACGCAGAGGGCACAGAGAAAAAAATTTAAGTTAACTTTTTCAGTAAACGAATAGCGGTAAAAAAATTTACTCATGTTTTTTAACCTGGATGTTTTCTGTGTCTTTTCTGAGAGTTTCCATGCTATGAAGATTTCGGTAACTGAAATATTTCTTCCAGCATTTCCATGGCAATGCGTCGCTCGGCACTGGAAGGCAGACTGTCCAGAATCGGTACAAGGCGTTTGCCCGCCGTATCGGGGTCAAGCAGGCGCAACACTTTGGCCATGTCCCTGGCTTGTTGTCCTTCACTGTAAAAACCACTACTGATAAGGCGCTCAATAATTTCTGTGCGCAATTCGTCAGACAATGTTTCAACGGACAACAGGGTGCCGAGTTCTGTGATAGCCAGTGCGGTCGTTTTGCGTACGCCAACATTGGAATCATCCAGACGATCAATCAGACTGCGCAATGCATGTTCCATGTCAGCAGTTTCTTCTTGTGCCTGTTTACTGGCAACCGCCAGTGGTTTGTTGGTATTCAATGAACGGGTGATATGCATTTTCACTATTTGTACAACAGACAATACTGCTTGATTGCGGACCAGTTGGCTTTCATCATCCAGACAGTTCAGCAAGCCGGGCAGGCTGCCCAGGTTTCCCAGTGCGCCCAGTGCCTTTGCACTGACAATGCGTAAATCTGTGTTGCCAAGATGTAAAAAACTGGTAAGGGGGCCGAGGGTTTCAGTGATTCCCGCTGTGTCCGGGTTTATGTGTGCCAGAGCAGCAATGGCTTCATGCTGGACTTCCGGGTTTGCATCATAAAGGGTTTTTGTCAGGGCTTTTACGACATCGGGATGAGAGCACTCGCCCAGTATGCGTGCGCTCAAGCGGCGGACTTCAGTGGCAATGTTGACGGTTTTTTTCCGGGTGAATTTTTTCCGATTGGATTTTTGTTGTTGCAGAATATCGTAGTACGGCTGGAATGTTTCCATTTCTTCCGGAGAGAGTTCCGGAGGCTCGTCCGGGTTTCGTGTTTTGTTTGTATCCAGTTGTCGTGCCAGCTCTGCATTACCCAGAGCAATGGAGTCCAGGGTTGAAACGGGTTCAATAGTGTCAGGGGGTTCGGGATCATTTGTTGCGTCAGTGATTGTTGCCGCTTCAGCTGAAACCTTTTCGTCCTGTGCATCAGCCTCTGCGATTTTTTCCCCGGTGGATTTTTCGGTAGATTTTTCAGTGACAAGGGGCACAATAACGTCACCCTGTAAAGCGGCGACAATAATCTCCAGCGGTGCCGACTGTGTGTCTTTATTATCAGGGCAAGCAATATCATCTTGCATGTGCAAGGTCAGCAGTGCTTGCAATGCCGTGAAAAGCACAACGGAATCCTCGGTATTGAGTATTTCAGTCAGGCACATCAAGATGTCTTCAGAGGTATCTCCGCACTGACCCAGGGCGATAATAGCCTGTTGTCGTGCAGCAGAATCACCTTGCAGGTTCATGGCAAGCGATAACAGAACTTCCCGGGTTTTCGGGCTGTTAAACATAACGGCAAATGGGCAGGCTGCGGCGCTAACGGCAGGGTGAGGGTCTTTGAGCAATGCATGTATCCGGGTTTGTATATATTCTTCAGCTTCTTTGTCGAGCCGATGGTGACGCAGTTGAAGGTATAGTGTTTTAAGTACCGCCGTACGGACCTGAGGGCTGTTATCATCCAGTAAAGGCAGGAGTTTTTCCCATTCAATACTTTGCACAACAGGCATGTTTTCCACTGAACCTGTCAACGTGTTCACCACCCTTAATGCGGTTTCACGCACTTCAGCAGAAGGATCGCGAAGCAAAATCAGCAATGCGCTTAAATAGCGCCCGTGGTTACCGCTGGCGAGAGCATTGGCTGCGGCGGCACGTACTTCCGCTTCCGGGTCCTGTAAAGCTCTACCCAGTGCGCGAGCCCCCATGGCAGTGCAGTTTATGCCCAGTGCGTAAGCAGCACGCCGACGTTCACGAGGAATATCCTCACAGAGTTTTTGCACCAACGCCTGCTCCCCGGGACCACCGATGTGTGCCAGCGCATTACACAGACTGCTTTTGTCTACCTGACATTCATTGTCAGCCAATAAATCACAGAGGGGGAGAACGGCTGCACTGACACGCAGTTGTGCCAGAGCCTGTACTGCTGCAATCTGGATATCCCAATTTGAATCCCAGGACTCTTCATCATCCCATTCATCATCCTCTGGTGGATAAATCGCTAATTCCAGCAAACGTGAAACCGCCTGCTCACCACCCAGTTTCCCCAATGCGCCCACTACCACGGTTTTTACATCACCGTCAGGATCATGATCCAGTGACTCCAGCAGGGCGACCACTGCGCGGTTGTCTCCGATAACTCCTAGCGCCTCGGCGGCATCAATGCACACATCGATGTCGTCATCTTGAAGGTATTTTATTAATGCGGAAACTGAATCACGGTCAGCCAATGCTGCCAGGCTGCGGCAAGCACAACAGCGATCCAGTTCATCGCCTTTGTTGAGCCATTCCCTGATTGCCTGTACAGCATGCTGCTTGCTGGAGTGTAAAGGGTTTACGATTTTTTCCTTTACGGGAGTATGTGCTGTCATAACAGTTTTCATCATGTTGGTGGCCTGCATCCTCAGTAATTCGTGTGAACTCACACAAGTAAATAGCAGAAGCCGTACCAACTTCGTGAAGTCATGAAAAAAGCCTGTATCCCCTGCTATCAGGAGCGGGCAGAGATTTTTTTTTGGGCTGCCACGGAAGAAAAACGCCAAGAATTGAACGAAATGTTCAATCGGGTTGGGGAGATAATAAATTGCTGAACAATTCGTTCACATGCTTTCCCGTCTTGTCGGGTGTGTCATTTTGTTCCTTTGTCATGCCTGTTCATGAACGTTGCATTCATTTTTTCCTGTTATCACCTGGTGAAAATCCCGTTCGATATTTCCTGAAGCATTGAAATAAAAGTGTTTGCAAAGCGTTTGGGATGGCTGGCCTGGTTGTTGCTTGGTGCTAAGTGGAGAAAGCGATAATTTTAAATATTGATGATTATTATCGGGAGTTATGAATTATGGACGCATCCGAAAAACATAAAAAACCGGCTCACGAGCATGAATTCCATAACGGCGTGAGTTGGGGCCCCAAACTTTTTTGGATAACGTTGCTGGTAACGTTGGTATTTTTCTGGTGGTTGTTAATTTATTCCCATGGCATCGAGACTGGGCACGGATGAGTATTGATCATTTATTTTTACCCATATTTTACCAACACACATAAAGGGGAAAACAGATGATTAAAAACCTGCAAATATGGTTGGCTGCTTTTACGGTAGCGTTTTTATATTTCTATGGGCTTGATCATTTTATTATGAGTATGCAGGGGTTACCGCTCAACATGAATTTGACGCCCGCGCAATGATCATCCTGAAAGTCCCTTTTTTATGGCAGAGAAGCTTGTGGCGGAGAAGCTTATTATGAAGGAAAGTCGTTATTCCTCGCGTTTGATGTGGCTGACGCTGTTGCTGATAGTGGTGTCGGGTTTTTTCTGGTCGGGCACAATCAGCACAACGGATATTTCGGGTGAATGGTTTTCCGGGGCTGTTGCTTCTGTAAAGAATGTATCAACCGATACAACGGTGAATGAAGAAGATGCTGAATTAAAACTGGTTCCCGCCCCCAAACCCACACGCGCAGATTATCCCGACATCGGGGTCAGTAGTCGTTCCATCGTCTGGGTGGTAGCACAGATGCATTTATTCTTTGGTGCTCTGGTATTGGCTGTGCCTATTTTTGTACTGGTGATTGAGTTTCTGGGAATGTATACCGGTGATTCACGTTATGATGATATGGCGCACGAGTTCATGAAAATCAGTATTACGGCGTACTCTATTACGGCCTTGTTTGGCGGTACGCTGGCACTGTCTTTATTCCTGCTTTATCCCGATTTAATGGCCTATCTGATGCGTGTGTTCGGTGCGCAGATGATGGTTTACGCCATACTGTTTTTTCTCGAAAGTATGGTGTTGTATATTTATTATTATGGCTGGGATGCATTGCGCTACGGTAATGCCAAGTGGGTACATTTATCGTTAGGCCTGTTACTCAATGGCGTAGGAGCCACCTTGATGGTCACAGCTAACTCCTGGGCCACATTCATGATGGCTCCTTCAGGTGTTAACGAAGTAGGTGCCGTGATTGGCAATATCTGGGAGGTGATGAAAGGGCCGTTGTGGAATCCCATTAATCTGCATCGATTTATTGCCAATATTGCCTTTGGTGGTGCCGTGGTGGGAGCCTATGCCGCTTATAAATGTCTGGCGGCCAGAACCGCCGAGGCGCGCGCTCATTATGACTGGATGGGCTATACCTCGAACTTCATTGCCATCCTAGCCTTCCTGCCTTTACCTTTTGCCGGTTACTGGTTAATGGCTGAAATTTATGCCTATTCACAACAGATGGGGATTACCGCCATGGGCGGAATTCTGGCCTGGTTGTTTATCATTCAGGCGGTTTTGATTGGCACTATTTTGCTCGCGGGTAACTATTATTTGTGGTCCGGTATGTCACGTACCGAGGGTTCCAAGCGGTATCAGGGATTTATCAAATACATTGCAGTGGTGCTGGTAATCTGTTTTTTAATCTGGGTAACACCGCACACACTGATTCTTACCTCTGGTGAAATAGCTGCACTGGGTGGCAGTAATCATCCCTTGCTGGGTGCATTGGGTATTATGCCCGCCAAAAATATTGCGGTGAATTTGATGCTTATTTTCACCTTTATGTCTTTCCAGATATATCGACGTTCCGACAAAGTGGCCACTGTTTCATGGGAGAAGGCAGGCAATGCTTTAATGGTGGCAATTTATGTCGTGGCTATCGTCAATATCATTTTTGTCGGTGTGTATTACGGTTATTTCACCAATACAGTTTATAAAGTGGGTTCCAGTGTGATACAGGTGGTGTCCACTTTGACAGTTATTATCTGTGGTGTAGTACTTGATGCCTTTTTGTATCGAAGGGCGAAGACCCTGCCTTCTCATTGGGGGCAGGTGAGTAATCGTGCGCAGTACGCCTTGTTCGCTTTACCCATTGCCTTTACCTGGTTGATGGCGTTAATGGGTTATGTGCGCTCATCCGTGCGCACTCATTGGCATGTGTATACGGTGATGAAAGATACCTCGCCGGATAACTTTATACCTACTATTGGTTATGCGGGAAATATGATGACCATTGTTACGGTGATGTTCGTGTTGTTTGTGTTGTTCATTTTCTGGATTGCTAATCTCAGTGGAACCAAACAGATACCTCCCTGTGCCATAAATAAAGTACCTGCCACTGAACGGGTGGGAGGTGCAGCGTGAGTACCGAACAGAAAAGCGACGTTAAATCAGGCGGTAATGTACTGGCCAAAAGTATGGGGTTTAGCCTGGGCCTGGCGTTGTTGTTTACTCTGGTGGCCAACTTGCTGCCACAGATGAAAGGTGAAGCGCCGGTAGAACAGGAAGTGGACCTGGGGGCGCTGACGATTGAATCCTTCGTTGCGCTGGGTGAGTCCATTTTTACCGGAAAAGGAACCTGTTCTTTATGTCACAACGACCTGGGGCGTGCTCCGGATATTTTGGCATTGAATATGGTCGAGGTTGCCATCCAGCACTTGCAAGATGAACGTTACAAAGGCAATGCTACCGATGCCGAGTCTTATTTGCATGAATCTCTGGTGGACCCGGGTATTTATGTAGTGAAAGGTTTTGGCAAGAAGGGAAGCAACGACACGATCTCACCCATGCCAGCGATTAACAAACCTCCTATCGAGCTTTCGGACATTGAGATTAATGCCGTGATTGCCTATTTACAGGCGAAAGATGGTAACGACGTTACTGTGCTATTACCCACGGAGGCACCTGCGGTAGAAATACAATCAGCGGAACCGATAGCCGCCGGTACCATCGAAGAGGTGCTCGCCAAATATAATTGTCAGGCTTGTCACAAAGTCCTGGGGAGTGGTGGTGACCTTGGTCCTGATCTTGAGCAGATTAGCACGCGCCTGAGCCCTGAAAAAATCCGGCAAAGCATTATTGATCCTGATGTGGAGATTACCCAAGGTTTCCCCCCGGGGGTTATGCCACAGAACTTTGCCGAACAAATGATGGTGAAAGAGTTGGAAATGCTGGTGACTTTCCTGGCTGACAGTGAAATGGCCAGTAGTGAAAAAACGGCCAGGATATCTTCGCCAAGCACCGGCGTAGCGGATAGTGAGGCCGGGAAAGTTATTGCTCAGTTTGGTTGCCAGGCTTGCCACATCATCTCGGGGGGGGGCGGTGAACTGGGACCGTCTCTTGAAAATGTCGGCGCCCGTCTGGATGCTGATCAAATCCGCCAAAGCATTATTGAACCCAATGCAGTGCTTACCGAAGGCTTTCCTTCAGGAGTGATGCCGCCGAACTTTGCAGAACAAATGAGTGATGCACAACTTGATGCACTGGTGATTTTTCTAGTGGAACAAAAGGGTGGTTAGATGATGAAAGGTTTCAGGATACCGGCATTCTGGCAGGCAATATTCGTTGTCATCATCGCCTACCTGATTTTCGACAATGCCTTCCCGCCGTTGTTGCCAGCGTCGTTGTTGGTGCAGTACATGATTATCACTATTGTCGGTGTATTATTGTACTTTTCTTTCGATGAGGCGCGCTGGAACGAATTCAAATCCCCCATTTTAGCGGTACTGCGGGAACCAAAATTGAATGCAGTACGCTGGGCTTTTTTGATCATTATTCCCGGAATAATCGGTTACACCACTTACGGCTTTGTCAAACCTTCCATGGATGCACCGGTGGAACTGCGTCAGATACATCCGGCACCCCCGGGTTCGTTGCGCGTATTCGGTAAAAAATACAACCTGTCCACACTGGAAAATCCTCTGCGTACACAGGTTTTGAAAACCATGGCTGAAGATAAAGATAAGGGCTGGCAGGCGTATAACGACGTTGTTGCATCGGGGCGCGAGGTTTATTACAAAAACTGTTTTTATTGTCATGGTGATTTATTGGATGGCAAGGGGCCCTATGCGCGTGGATTCAATCCTCAGCCAGCCAATTTTCAGGATGTGGGCACCATTGCCCAACTGCAAGAAGCCTATCTGTTCTGGCGTATTTCCACCGGCGGGCCTGCTTTGCCCACAGAGGGCACACCGTGGAATTCTGCTATGCCGGTATGGCACGAGATGCTGGATGAAAACCAAATATGGCAGGTTATCACCTTCCTTTTTGATTACGTGGGGCAGGTGCCACGTATATGGGATGCTGATATTTCCAAAGTTGTTACCGGTATGAAAGACGAGATAAAAAAACGTCGCGCCAAACAAATGGGCAAGGAACTTTATGCGCACCGTTGTCAGGCATGTCATGGTGAACAGGGGGCAGGGGATGGTCTGGCCGCTGAACACATGTATCCGAAACCTCGGGATTTCACTTTAGCTCTGTTTAAATATAAAACCTCACCGGGTACTGAATTACCGCTGGATGATGACCTGTTGAATACCATTAAAAATGGTTTGACCGGTACCAGCATGCCCGGCTGGGCCAGTCTGTTGAGTGACAAACAGATACGCAGTCTGGTTCCGGTCATTAAAAGTTTCGATATCACCGCCGCCTGGGCACCAGAAGATGCGGATGACGATGTCTTTGATGACGATGGCCGTTATCTGAAAACCGATTTTAGAAAAATTACTCAACAAGAACCCTTGACGGGGCAAGTACCCTTCACTGACGAGTCTGTTGCCAAAGGCAAACCGGTTTTTGAAAAGGTCTGTGGTAAGTGTCATGGTATTGAAGGGCGGGGCAATATCACCTCTGGAAAAAAACTGGAAGACGATTGGGGTAATCGCTTGTGGCCACGCGATCTCACTAAACCCTGGGTGTGGCGTGCCAGTAATGTCAGCGGAGATGAGTCCGCCGCCCGTGAACAGACGATAAAAAACATCTATTCACGGTTATCTATTGGCCTTCCGGGTACGCCCATGCCTGCACACAGAGCCACTGAAGAAGGAAATAAAGACCCTGTCTCGGCCGAAGATCGCTGGCATATCGCCAACTACGTTTATACCTTGCGTGAAAAAAACCGAGCCCCCAGTGATGAACCCGTCGTACGTGCCATGAAGGTAGAAGGTGCATTGCCAGATGATATCAATGCTGAAATCTGGGACGCCGTGCCGGCAGTGACTCTGGTTCTGGTTCCCAATATCATCAAGGAAGAACGCCTGTTTACACCACTTAACGATGCGGTGACAGTACGCGTGCTTTACAATAACGATGAAATTTCCTTCCTGCTGGAAGTGAATGATCGTACCGATAGCCGACCCGGTGAAAAGGACTCCATGCAAATTCATGATGCAAGTCTCACCATGCATTCGGATGCAGTTGCCATCCAGTTTCCCCAGCAGGAATCTTTCGAGACCCGGCCAGTGGTGGTCAAGCCTTTATACCGGCACGGTAACAGCAGCCATCCTACTACGATATGGTATTGGAATGCGGGCAGTGTCGAGCCTGTAATTGCACCACGCAGTGTGTTGCTGGATGCCTCCGGGCCAGACCGGAAAATGGTGCCACGCAATGCTGACAATACTTTCAGTGCTAACGGAGAATGGGAACATGGGCGTTGGCGCATTCTTATGAAGCGTCCGCGTCAAGGCGGTGATAGCGGTGACGTAAGCTTCAATGAAGGCTCATTTATTCCAGTCTCTTTCGCCAACTGGGATGGTAATAATGGTGAGGCAGGCTCCAAACATACGCTGACTACCTGGTACTGGCTGATATTGCCACCACATCCTGATCCTGTCAGGGTGTATGGTTTGCCGTTTGGTGTAGCGGGTGGTGTGTTCTTGTTGGGTATTATATTGGTGCGCAGCCATCGCAAGGCAGGGTAAAGATAAACCTGGAGAAATTTTCCAAAAAATTAGTGGATTGGCGAAAAAACTGTTGATGTTATGAAAAATGTCAGATTTCCTTTTTCTCATTATTAACCCACTGAGATGGTGAGTTAAAAAACGAATAATATTCCATCATTGGTCCCAATTTATGTCGATTTTTGCAAAATATAAAGATAACTATCGGCATTGCTAATAAACTATTATCTACAGTCAAACTTGATTGGTTTTAGATAAATTCACACCTGATTACCTGAGAAATTTAACCAGTATTTGGTTAAATATTGCGCTGTCCTATCAATAAATATATTGGTTTTTGTAACAGGTGTGAAAAATTATAGTGAGAGCATAACTTAAAAATTACGGATTATTATCAGCAATAAAATTTATGGAATCATGTTTTTCTTTTAACCAATTGAAATCATTAGCAATGGATTCTCTTTGTTTATAGCTGAATTTTGTGGGTGTTCAGTAATTCATAGATAATGGGAACTTTTTCCTGTCTTGACATGTTGTAAAGAATGTTAAACAGTTTATCTCGACGGGTGCAGCCTGTTGATACCAGGATTATTATTGCTAATAAGGAAATTAAAAATGATAAACAGTAAAGTGAAAATTATTTTGTTGATTGTGATGATGGGGTTACCAATATCGGTCCTCTCCGAGACTGTATTTGAAGAGGTACGTGTGGTGTATGATGGAGGAGGTCAGGATAGTCTTAGCTCGGCGGCAGTGGATATAGATGGAAACATGTATATCACCGGTGTAGGGATTAATGGTACCCGTGGTGGGTTTATTGCGAAATATGATAGCTATGGTAGTGAAGAATGGGTGCGTTACCCCTCAGGGTCCATATCAAATGGAAACAAGATGATTGTTGACCGGGATGGCAATGCCTATGTGGTATTGTCTGGAGAGTTAGGGAAAACATTAAAATATGATAGCGAAGGTAACGAGAGTGTTTTAGCCGATCCCCAAATAGTGCCATATGGTTGTTGTGGTCGTGCAGTTGGCCTGGTGTTTGATAACGATGAAAATAACCTGTATTCGTGGGCATCGCATACAATACAAAAAATCAGTCTTGACGGCGGTGCCGGTTGGGCGCAGCGATTGCATACTGCAAGTTATATGGTGGTTGATGTTGCTGTGGATGTTTCTGGTAATATTTATGCCGTTGGATATTCTTTAAGTGTAGTATCCGGTGTTGTTGTTAAAAAATTAGACAGCTCGGGGAATGTTATCTGGAGTCGGCTTTTACAGGACGAAGGTGTGTCGGGCGAAGTAGCCTACGGTTTGGAACTTGATGCGAATAATAATGTTTATGTTCTTCTGCAAGCCGGCAGCTACGAAGATGCAGGTTCGTACACTACCACATCATTAGTTGCGAGTATTAGCTCTGACGGTAGTGTTGTGAATAGTGTTGTTTTGCATGGAACGTATGGCTATATGGCTGGGGGTATAAAAGTCGTCGATGACAAAGTATACGCTCTTACACGTAAGCGAGCCCAGCCTACGGCTATGATAGTTCAGAAGCTGAATGTGGATTTGTCATTGGTTTGGAGTAGTGCTGAATACCTTATTGGTTACAGGACTCCTCAGCACCTGGATGTTGATGGGCTTGGCAATGTTGTTGTTGGAGTTAACGAGATGGATAATAAGACCGCTATCGTTAAGTTTGATGCGAATGGCAGCGATCTATGGACAATAAAAGGAGAAGGCAGGAATCCTGTATTGGTGGAGTTTGGTCGGGGTGGCGATGTTTATGCGGCAGATGCCTTTCTCGATGGGTTTATGTATCGCTATGATGTGACCCAATTAACTTGTCAGTAAGCTAGTCTTTTTTATTTGAAAACCACCTGCAATTGCAGGTGGTTTTTTCTGTTCAGGGAAGGAACCCAATTTTCATTAAGTGAATTCAGGTTCAAGGTAATGTCGGATTTTGCAAGCTGTTTTCAAGCGCATGTTTGATCTTGTTCCA
>WFQM01000339.1 GCA_015487095.1 Gammaproteobacteria bacterium
GTATTTGTCATATCAATGATATCGCCTTTATTTATCTGGGCTATCTATTCAGCCTGATTTTATAAATATGAATCAAGAACTGATTTTGCAGGCATATTATGATGTGTAGACATAATGGCTCTTCCTGCGTTTAATTCAAATTTGTTACTGAGTATTTAACGCAAAGTACGCGAAGACGCAAAGAACGCAAAGAACGCAAAGTTTGTACCGTTTTTCTTTGCGCTCTTTGCGTCTCTGCGTCCTTTGCGTTTACAACACCTGGCCTGATAGTGTTACACACCTCTAAAAACCAGGTTGAGTTGTTATTCTGGGTCTATGGTTTCCTGATACAGTCACGCCTTGCGTTTATACCCGGCCTTTTCCAGACGATTCAGATATTCGGCCCACAATTCAGATTTATCACGCCCCAATGTATACAATATGTCCCAGGAATAAATACCGGTATTGTGGCCGTCATCAAATTCCAGTTGGATGGCGTAATTGCCCACCGGTTCAATACCGGCAATATTGACATTTTCCTTACCCGTTTGCAGCACTTCCTGGCCGGGGCCATGCCCTCGCACTTCTGCCGAGGGTGAATACACACGCAGATACTCACAGGGGTATTCAAAACGACTGCCGTCGTCAAAAACAATGTCCAGCACACGCGAAGCTTGATGCAAATTAATGTCTACTGGCTTTGGAGCCGTGCTCATGATGGTTCTCCGTTAATCACTATTGCTCGCCGTTATAAAATATACCGGCTCAAGTCTTCATTTTTGGCCAATTCGCCAAGGTGCTTGTCCACGTATTCCGCATCCACGGTGACACTGGTGCCGCTTTGGTCTGCGGCGGCAAAGGAGACCTCCTCCAGCAAACGTTCTACGACTGTGTGCAAACGACGCGCGCCGATATTGTCGGTGCGTTCGTTAACCTGCCAGGCCACTTCAGCGATACGTGAAATCCCGTCGTCGGTGAAGGTGAGTGTGACTCCCTCGGTAGCCAGCAAGGCGCTGTACTGTTCCGTTAATGAGGCATCGGGTTCGGTAAGAATGCGTACAAAATCTTCCACGCTCAACGCGCTCAGTTCAACACGAATGGGCAAGCGCCCCTGCAATTCAGGAATCAGGTCCGATGGTTTGGACAAATGAAAGGCTCCGGAGGCAACAAACAAAATATGATCTGTTTTTACCATGCCGTGTTTGGTGGACACCGTGCAGCCTTCTACCAGTGGCAATAAATCCCGCTGCACACCTTCACGCGACACATCCGGCCCGGAGCTTTCTCCACGCTTGCAAATTTTGTCCATCTCATCGAGAAACACAATACCGTTTTGTTCGACATTATCCACGGCACATAATTTGATTTCTTCTTCGTTGAGCAGCTTGCCCGCTTCTTCATCGGTCAGCAGTTTGAAGGCATCTTTGATTTTCAGTTTACGGGTAGCCGTACGACCACTGCCCATATTTTGAAACAGTCCCTGCAACTGACTGCTCATTTCTTCCATGCCGGGCGGAGCCATGATTTCCACCCCCATGGGGCTGGCACTTAGTTCCACTTCAATTTCCTTGTCATCGAGATCACCCTCGCGTAACTTTTTGCGAAACTTCTGCCGGGTGCCGGATTCTTCAGTGGATTCTTTTTCCTCACCATCGTCACCCGTACCAAAACCAAAATTACTGCTGCGTGCCGGGCGCAACAAAATATCAAGAATACGATCTTCTGCCGCTTCTTCAGCACGGAAGCGCACTTTTTTCACTTCCTGTTCACGCACCAGCTTGATGGAAATATCAATCAGGTCACGAATAATGGATTCCACATCGCGCCCCACATAACCCACCTCGGTAAATTTGGTGGCTTCCACTTTCACAAACGGTGCATTAGCCAGTCTGGCCAAACGTCGGGCGATTTCCGTTTTGCCCACGCCGGTGGGACCGATCATCAAAATATTTTTCGGGGTAATTTCATTCTTCAGTGCATCGTCCACTTGCGAGCGCCGCCAGCGATTACGCAACGCAATGGCCACGGCACGTTTGGCATCATCCTGACCGATAATATGTTTGTCCAGCTCCTGCACAATTTCGCGAGGAGTCATTTGCGAACTGATTTCTGTTGATAATTTTGACATTAGCTTGCCTTCCCTTTGCCTGACTCACCCGGATGTAATTCTTCGATGGTGAAATTATCGTTGGTATAAACACAAATTTCCGAAGCAATGGTTAATGCTTTTTCGCACACGGCGCGTGCATCCAGTTCGGTATTTTGCATCAATGCGCGTGCAGCCGCCTCAGCAAAAGAGCCACCGGACCCGATGGCAATCACGTCGTGCTCAGGCTCGATCACATCACCATTGCCGGAAATCACCAGCGAGGCCGTTTCATCGGCCACCGATAACAAGGCTTCCAGTCGGCGCAGCATGCGGTCAGTCCGCCAGTCTTTGGCCAGCTCCACCGCAGCGCGCGTTAAATGCCCCTGATGCTTTTCCAGCTTGCCTTCAAAACGCTCAAACAAGGTGAAAGCATCTGCCGTGCCTCCAGCAAAACCAGCGATCACTTTGTCGTGATACAAACGCCGCACCTTGCGCGCATTGCCCTTCATGATGGTATTACCCATCGACACCTGACCGTCGCCACCGATCACAACCGACCCGTTACGACGCACCGAAAGAATTGTAGTACCGTGAAATTGTTCCAACGTGATTCCTCATAAGCTCGATAAAAAACAGGGCAGAAAGTTTACACCATATCGATAGCCAACAGGCTGCTCAGGGTAATTTCCCGGACTTGCCCTTGCGGGTAGTACTGTTTCTGGCTCTCGGGTGTGCTTTATCATAGACCTCGGCGAGACGCTGAAAATCCAGATGGGTGTAAATTTGTGTGGTGCTGATGTCCGCGTGCCCCAGCAACTCCTGTACTGCCCGTAAATCACCGCTGGACTCCAGCAGGTGGCTGGCGAATGCGTGGCGCAATTTGTGCGGATGCACCCGGCTGGTTATACCTTGCTGAATACCCCGCTGACGGAAACGCTGCTGCACGGCGCGGGGCGTGAGTCGTGCGCCACGCCGGCCAACAAACAGCGCCGATTCATCCTCATTGGCCAACGCCACACGCTGCTGCTGCCAGACAATAATGGCCTCGCGCGCATAGCGCCCCACCGGTACTATCCGTGTTTTGTTGCCTTTGCCCAGCACCTCGACACTGCCATCAGCCAGATCAATCTGCCCCACGTCCAGCGACACCAGCTCGGCCAGACGCAGCCCGGCGGAATACATCAGCTCCAGCATGGCATTATCACGCACGACGAGCGGGTCATCCGCATCACCCGTCATCGACAGCAATTGCGTCATCTCATCCACATCCAGTGGTTCAGGTAATTTGCGCGGTGCTTTGGGTGCCTGTACTCCTTGCGCCACATTTTTTTGCAGATGGCCCTCACGCATCAAAAACCGTAAAAAACTGCGCAGGGCAGACAGTGCCCGTGCCATACTCCGACCACCAATGCCCAGCCGGTGGCGGGCCGCCAACCAGGCCCGTACATGTTTGGCATCCAGTGACGCCCAATCTGTCACTTCGGCGGTATCGCAATAGGCAACAATCCCGCGCAAATCACGCTGATAATTACTGAAAGTATGCGGCGACAAACGCCGTTCGGTTTTGAGGTGTTGCAGGAAACGGTCGATCCATTGCTGTGCGGTGTGTTGCATCAACACAGAGCCTGATCGGCTAGGAGCCTGTGTCCAGGTATTTACCCATAGCCACCGTGATCACTTCCGCCAGATTATCCAGAAAACTGGTATCCATACTGGTGTGATAACGGTCTTTTTCAAAACTGCCGATGGCCAGCAAACCCAGATCACCCTGCTTACCCAGCGGCAGCACCGCACTGGAGGCAATGCTCTCAGCCTGCTCGCCAAACAAGGCCACCAGTTGCTCACCATTCAACGGCCCGCAATGGGGTTTGCCTGCACTGAGCAGACGGCGGAACAGGCCACGGAAGGCATCGGCATCCGCAGGAAATTCATCACGGGAAACCGACTTGCCATCACCCGCCCCCACCAGCAAACGCAACGCCACCCGACTGGCAGAAAAATTGCGACACAGCTGTTTATTGATCAGGACCAGCAAAGCATCAAGCGAATCGTTTTCGATAATCTGTAATGTAAATTTATGCAACTGAACATTCAGCTGCCCATTTTCCCGGGCCACTTGAACCAGCTCTTTCAACTGCTTTTGCAAACCAGCATTGCTTTCGCGCAACACGGCTACCTGACGCTCCACCAGCGAAACTGCCGAGCCTGTGGCATGAGGTACGCGCAAGTCCGCCAGCAGTGTCGGCTTATCTTCAAAAAAACCGGGGTGGCGTCGCAGATAATCGGCAACGCTCTGCTCGTCTGGCTGCGAGCCGGTATTTGCGGATTTTGATGCCGTGGTTTTTTGATTGCTCACGTTTGATTCTCTCTAATTAACTTCAACTTCGGGATACGTCACATGTACCAGATTAGATTTCTATCGTCCCTGTAAACACGGTTTGTGCCGGACCGGTCATCAACAACGGTGACTCCCCACCCGGCCAGTGAATCAATAATCGCCCTCCCGGCAACTCAACCGACACTGCATCATCCACCATTCCCCACCGATGCGCCACTGCCATAGCCGCACAGGCACCGGTACCACAGGCTTGAGTCTCACCCGCGCCGCGCTCAAATACCCGCAGGCGTACGTGATTCCGTGACACCACCTGCATGAACCCCACATTGACCCGTTGCGGAAATAACGCATGGCCTTCAATAGCCGCGCCCAAGCAGGCAACAGGGGCTGTGGAAACATCATCCACCAACACAATGGCATGTGGATTGCCCATTGAAACAGCACCAATCTCCACATTATCATCATTAATTGTTATTAAATAACGATCAGATTCCACTTTCTTGTCAAACGGCAGGCTGCCCGGGGCAAAACAGGGGGTTCCCATATCCACCGTGACCTGTCCATCAGCCTCCAATTGGGGCCGGATAATACCCGAGGCAGTTTCCACGCTGATTTGTGTTTTTTGCGTGAGGCATTTCTCCACCACAAATTGCGCAAAACAACGGGCACCATTACCACATTGTTCCACTTCTCTACCATCAGCGTTGAAAATTCGATACCTGAAATCCACATCGGGAGAATTTGAGGACTCCACCAGCAAAAGCTGGTCACAACCAACACCACGATGGCGATCAGCAATCAGACGCACCTGCTCAGGACTCAGGTGTACCGACTGATTAATCGCATCGATCACCACAAAATCATTGCCCAGACCGTGCATTTTAGTAAATGATAAGTTCATGTACCGATGGTTGCAGACTGTTGACGAGGATTCAACCAAAGCCCTGTGCTATTTATCAACACTTTGCATCCCTTTTTTTATTTAACGGACAAAAAATGAGCCCAAAAAAATCTGCTCCGGCCTACTTCACCAAAGCCACTTTTGCTTTTCTCACCGAGCTTTCGCGTAATAATGACCGCGAATGGTTTAACGACAACAAACCGCGTTATGAAGAATGTGTGCGTGGCCCGGCACTGGCGTTTATCGAAGACATTGCGCCGGAGCTGCAACTCATTGCACCGCGTTTTCTGGCGATACCCAAAAAAGTGGGAGGCTCGCTGATGCGCGTCTACCGGGACACACGATTCGGCAAAGACAAAACACCGTACAAAACCAATATCGGCATTCAGTTTCGCCACGAAGTAGGCAAAGACATACATGCACCGGGCTATTATCTGCACATCGCACCACAGGAATGTTTTTTTGGTGCAGGCATCTGGAGGCCGGACTCCACTGCACTGGGGCAAATTCGCGAAGCAATCCGCGACAAAAGCGACAAATGGCTGGCCGCGCGTGATGACAGCGGCTTTGAACAACACTACGCCCTGGGTGGCGAATCACTAAAAAATGCACCGCGCGGCTTTGCCAAAGACCACCCGCTGCTGGAAGACCTCAAACGCAAAGACTTTATCGCCATTGAGCATTTCCCCCGGGAGCAGGTGTTATCTGCCGATTTCTTACACGACACCGTAACGCATTTTGAATACGCCACGCGCTACATGCAGTTTTTGTGCGGGGCGCTGGATGTGAGGTTTGATTGATGGGTGATCAGAATCATGCAAGTGGCGTGTTATAAACGCAGAGGACACAGAGAAAAGACTAAACTAAACACTCTGTGTCTCTACGTTAAATACCCGGTGCTTTTTTAAAGGTAACGTATTTTTAGCACTTAATTCACATCAAAGAAAAAACAATCAAATTTAAAAGAGCCCGTCTCCTTTGTTCACGCATCAACCCCGCACCCAATGCCCTGATTTACCGCCCCGCTTTTCCAGCAGAGCAATATCTCCTATCACCATGCCACGATCCACCGCCTTGCACATATCATAAACAGTGAGTAACGCAATCTGTACGGCGGTCAGCGCCTCCATTTCCACGCCGGTCTGGCCGCTGGTATGCACCGTAGCCTGACACAACACCGCATTTTCCGCCTCGTCCGTTTGCAAATCCACCGTCACCTTGCTGATTGCCAACGGGTGACACAACGGTATCAGCTCCGAGGTTTTTTTCGCCGCCATAATACCCGCCACCCGTGCAATGCCCAGCACATCACCCTTACCATGCTGGCCGCTGACGATAAGCTGCAACGTCTCGGGCAACATCACGATACGGCCTCCAGCCACAGCAATGCGCCGGGTCACGGCCTTGTCGCCCACATCCACCATATGTGCCTCACCTGCATTGTTAAAATGGCTGAGGTCCGATTGAGTCGGTTTGGAAGGTTTTTTATCCATACGTTAATTGTCCGCGTGTTTTTCAAAAAGTTAACATGAATGTGAATTAAGCGCTAAAAACACACTATTTTAAAAATTACCGAGTATTTAACACAGTGTACAATTGTAGGGTGAAACAAGCGTAGCGGTTCCACCAATAGGCTATTAAACAACCCCGCAGCAAGCTATCTCGCTACGCGAAGCGGGGTATTACAACTGCCAGTTCAAACGCTTAGACGTTTGAACAAAAAACTTACGCAGCAAGCTGCGGGGAATTAAACCCAAAGAGATTAAGGAACAACAAATTATCTCTGTGCTCACGACCGCAGACCAAAAACTTCTGCAACAAAAACCCAATTTCCTGGAACAGCTGATTTGGTGGAACCGCTACGCTTGTTCTACCCGACTTAGCCTGACGACTATGGGATAACCTCCTGGGTTCCGGCTAAAACAGGCCGGAATAACCGTATTTTCAGTAACGGAAAATGCTCACAAAAACGATTTAACCCTTAACTCGCCTATGAAACGCAGTATACTCTTTAAACTTATCGCTCTTAATCTCCTTCAATGACCCAAGACAGGGAGCCTCATCATGAGCATCACCGTCAAGTTTTTTGCCAGCCTGCGGGAAACCATCGGTAAATCTGACGCCAGCCTGGACGCTGACAATATCACCACAGCGGCAGATGTCTGGCAAATCGCAACTGATAATCACAACCCTATCAGCAACATGCTTATCGCCATCAACATGGAATACGCCAGTCTGGACGAAACCGTAAAAGATGGTGATGAAGTCGCCTTTTTCCCACCGGTTACGGGAGGCTGAGCATGTCCGTAGAACTGCGTGGAAAGCCCTTTGACCCCTGGCAGGTATTACAAGCCTATCAAAATGCCAAACCGGAATTAGCCGGAAAATTCGGTGCTACGTCCATCTTCGTCGGCACCATGCGCGACTTCAACGACGGCAACGACGTGCAAGCCATGACCCTGGAACACTACCCGGCCATGACGCAAAAACACCTGGAAGCTATCTCCAGTGAAGCTGAACAACGCTGGGATCTACTCGACACGCTGATCATTCACCGCTATGGCGAGATTCAACCCAACGACCCCATCGTATTGCTTGCGGTGTGGTCAGCACATCGCAGTGAGTCATTTCCTGCCTGTCGCTATTTGATTGAAGAATTAAAAACACGAGCACCGTTCTGGAAACAGGAAATGACGGGCACAAACTCACGCTGGGTGGAACACAATACGCTGGGGTAATGACTTCCCCACCACCTGAGGAGCACCATTCAAATCCATGACGACAAATAGAAAATTAACTGAGCTAAAAAATATTGGCGCTAAAATAGCCGGCCGGTTAAATGAAGCGGGTATTTTTTCTGAGGAAGAATTGAGATTTTATGGCGCTATTGAGGCGCATAAAATGATCAAAAAAAACTATCCCAATGAAACACTGCCCGTCTGTTACTATTTGTATTCATTTGAAGGGGCATTGTGTAATAAACATTGGAATGAAATTGGAGAATCCAAAAAACGAAAACTCAAAAGTGGTATTGGGGAATAGTGCTATCTCCATAGCTTTTAAAGTCGGCACATGATGGGGCTACTAAAACAAAATATATTGCGAAATTATTACTGTATTGCTGTGTACTCGTTGTCGCCGCCTCCGAAATTGCTTGTAGTGCAGAATCAATGCTTGCGACTAACACTTCGCCTATCGTCATAAACAAAGGGAAATATTCAGATTATTATCACATCAGTTACACGCTAACTCCTGATAATACCCGTTTGGGCTTA
>WFQM01000340.1 GCA_015487095.1 Gammaproteobacteria bacterium
GAAAGAAAATGAGCAAAGAGGAAAAGGAGCGACTAACAACTATTCATGATGATTATTTGGGGCATTGGAATTACAGAGTAACTCCAAGTGATTCATAAGATGTAAAAGTTATTTAATTACCATTCCTAAGCCAGTATTGGCGCAGATTTCACAAGAATCCAACCTTGCTAAAAATGCTTAAGTTAGTGCCATTCGGGTCAGACAGTTAAAACTCAATAAATAAAACAACGAAAAAGAATTTAACGCACGAAATGTACTTCACCGGTTAATTTTCACCCATTAATTGCTTAGAACATGATTTGCATCCATATGTAATAGCTTCGCCATTAAACTCAAAATATGCGGTGCCTCCCGCACGTATCTCCCATGAGCACGGGGTATTTCCCAGCAAACACCTTCCTTTTACAAAACAAGGAAGATAAGAATATTCATCGTGCATTTTAGCTGTGGTAATTATTTCAGCCTGCTCAAAAAATGCTTGTGCCAACATTTTATCCAAATTGAAATCAGAACAAAATTCTATTTTACGTTGGTCTGTACCAGACTGGTCAACACTTATAATGGTTATATCAGGCGACCCACCGTTATAAGCACAAGACGTCAGAAACATGAAAACAAACATCAATTTTATTTGCATATGAAACACCAGGTAGCTGAACAAGCTTCAGCAGCCTGTATTATATGAAATCTCAGAATGCGGCATAAGTAGGCGGACATCAAGATGTACCCCCGTGGAAGTTGAGAGCCCCCTGCACAATAACCAACAAGACACATTCACACAAAACGCGCTAGACTCTCCATATGAACAAATCTGACCATACAAACCGCCAGTACTCCCCATTGGATCAACTGTTAATGGGAGTCGATGTAGGCATGCGCACCCTGTTCGGCCAACCGAAAACCACCGAACGGACAAACCCCGCTCATAACGAAACCGAGGCTGAACTCAGTGAAGCTGAGCGCCAGCTGGCCGGTCGCCTGATGCGCATCAACCATGCCGGTGAGGTGGCCGCACAGGGTTTGTATCAGGGACAGGCGCTTACCGCACGCTTACCGCAGGTTCGTCAACAAATGGAACGTGCGGCACTGGAAGAAAACGACCACCTTGACTGGTGTGAGAAGCGCGCCAAAGAACTGGGCACTCACGTCAGTGCATTCAACCCCGTCTGGTATGCCGGCTCTGCGGCCATCGGAGCGCTGGCTGGTCTGGCGGGTGACAAGTGGAGCTTGGGTTTTGTTGCAGAAACCGAAAAGCAGGTGGTGAAACACCTCGAAGAACATCTCGAACAATTGCCCGAACATGATGACAAAAGTCGCGCCATTCTCGAACAGATGAAAGAAGATGAAGGCCACCACGCCACAGTGGCACTGGAAGCTGGGGGTACAGAGTTGCCTCTCCCTGTGAAAAAACTCATGGGGATCACGTCAAAAGTTATGACACGCACTGCCTTTTGGTTATAAGAAACCGGTACCGATGCCATTCCTCAACGTACTCGACCTAGCCTGTGTGTCAATCAGAGTAGGAAAAACCCAAAACGCCTTATATGTACTGAAAAAAACCAGTGCCTGCCTGGATAACATATAGTCTTTTCAAACTCGGTGTTGTAAACGCAGAGGTCACAGAGACGTGAAGAACACAGAGAAAAACATAAAAACTCTTCGGCCTTTGTGCTACAGACTCAATGTTTCCTGTTTCCACATTCTGCGACGCACACTGAACACTTGAACCTTTTTTCTCTGCGTCCTCTGCCCCTTTGCGAACTCTGCGTTTATAACACATGACTTGTCAGTACCACGGCAACATAAGCGTCCAATGTACCGGAACGGATTGTCTTCAAATTTAAACCTCTGAATTCCGACCAACACCATGCCGGAATGACGGTATTTTCAGGTAAAAGCGCTTACAGAGTGATAGCCCTTAATTCATATTAAACTTGTTGCGGCGGATGAAAAATCATCTGCACCGTATTGCCATCGGGATCAAAACAATAAAAACTGCGTGCGCCATCACGGTGAGTGCGTGGTTCCGTTTTCATTTTGATATCGTGGCCTCGTAAAAAATCAAACCACTGGTCCACGTCTTCCGGTATATTCAGAAAAAATCCGATGTGGTCCAGATGCTGCTCTTCAGCGAAATCATGCTCAACGCGGTGTAACGCAAGATTGTCATTGCCTGACGTTAAATAGACAGCATTGGCATCCGGCCGCCATTCCACACTCATGCCCAGCAGTTCCACATAAAATTGTTCGGTGTCTTCGTAGTTTTTCACAAACAGCGCAACATGGCGCATGCCGGTAGTCGGGTTGGGTTTGATCATTTTTCAGTCCTCGCGCAGTTCGTAATCATGAGTAATCTCCGCCACCTGACCCAGCATGATGGAGGCGGAACAATATTTTTCGGCGGACAGTTTAATCGCCCGTTGCAGGTGTTTTTCACTCACCCCTGCACCGGTCACAATGAAATGAATATGGATTTTAGTGAATACTTTCGGCTCGGTTTCGGCTCGTTGCGCTTCCAGCTCCACCACGCAACCTTGTACTGGCTGTCGTGCTTTTTTCAGTATCATCATCACATCAAACGCCGTGCAACCACCCAGCCCTTGCAACAACAGCTCCATGGGACGAATACCCATATTGCGCCCGCCATGTTCCGGTGGCCCGTCAATCACCAGACTGTGGCCACTGCCGGATTCACCGACAAACATTACCTCTTCCACCCATTTTATTCTGGCTTTCATCTCTATTGCTCCATGATTTTGGTCGGTGATTATAAACCGGCATAGCATCCGTACATAACACTCTCTGATGGTTAAGTATTTACAACCGCCTGCCGATAGAGACTGTGTCACGCCCGAAGATACGGGCCAAGCAAGACATTATGCAGCCTTTCATGAGTAAAAAAACCATGAGCACAATACCCAATGTTGTCCAGACTCCCCCCACCATCGAGCGCTTTCTGGAGCACTGTCATCGACGCCAGTACCCGGCCAAGAGCCTGATTATTTACGCGGGTGACAAACCTGATGTGTTGTATTACATCGTCGAGGGCTCAGTGTCTGTGCTCATCGAAGATGAAACCGGTCGTGAAATTGTGCTGGCTTATCTTAATCCTGGTGATTTCTTTGGCGAAATGGGTCTGTTTGGTGGTGAAGCCAACCGTAGCGCTTTTGTGCGCGCCAAGAGCAAATGTGAGTTGGCGGAAATCAGCTACAACCGTTTCCGCCAATTGAGCGAAAAAGACCCGGATATTCTTTTTGAGCTGGCTTCGCAAATGGCTCTGCGCCTGCGCAAAACCAGCCAGAAAGTCGGTAACCTTGCCTTTATGGACGTTACCGGCCGTATTGCCCGTACGCTGATGGACCTCAGCAAGGAGCCCGATGCCATGACCCACCCCGATGGTATGCAGATCCGCATCACCCGGCAGGAGCTGGGACGCATTGTGGGCTGTTCACGGGAAATGGTCGGGCGTGTGTTAAAGAACCTGGAAGAACAAGGACTGATTACTGCGCAAGGGAAAACAATTGTGGTGTTTGGGGCGCGCTAAAATAAAAAATCACCGAGTATTTAACGCAGAGGACACAGAGAAAAACACTAAAACTCTGTGCCCTCTGCGTTTATAACACACCACTTGTCAGTACCACGACAACATAACTTCCCGATACACTGGAACACTTGCCTGGAGAAACAGGCACGCGGAAACCTGACTAATCGGCAAACAACGTTGCCAGCTGAGCCCCCGGATCTTCAGCGCGCATAAACGCCTCTCCCACCAAAAATGCATTCACTGCATGCTCACGCATCAGAGCCACATCTTCCACAGAATGAATCGCACTTTCGGTGACCACAATACGGTCATCAGGAATAGATTCCAGCATGCCTAGCGTTGTTTGCAGGCTGACTTCAAAAGTACGCAGGTTGCGGTTGTTGATACCCAGCAGCGGCAGGTTGAGCGGCAGTGCCCGCGCCAGCTCATCCGCATCGTGTACCTCTACCAGCACATCCATACCCAGCGTTGTCGCTACTGCCGCAAGTTCGTGCAGTTGTGCATCATCCAGTGCTGCAACAATCAACAAAATGCAATCGGCAGCGATAGCGCGTGCTTCATACACCTGATACGGATCAACAATAAAATCCTTGCGAATGACCGGCAATGTGCAGGCGGCGCGGGCCTGTTGCAAATACGCTTCCGAGCCCTGAAAAAAGTCCTTATCAGTGAGCACCGACAAACAGGCTGCACCGCCCTTTTCGTATGAAGCGGCAATCTCGGCTGGTACAAAATGCTCGCGTATCACACCCTTGCTGGGTGACGCTTTTTTGATTTCGGCAATCACGGCGGCATCACCCGCCGCTATTTTGCTTTTTATTGCATCCACAAAACCACGGCAGGCATCTGCCGCTTTGGCACGCTCGATCATTTCCGCCAGACTGGTCTGCTGGCTACGGCTGGTAATTTCTTCATGCTTGCGGGCAATGATTTTTTTGAGAATATCGGGCGTGTTGCTCATTTTTCCAGACTCTGCATGTTGACACAGAGGTCGCAGAGACACAGAGGCACGGAGTTTTTATTTCTCTGTGCCTCTGTGTCTCTGCGACCTCTGCGTTTACAACACTTCATTAGAAACATTGACCAAGGCTTCCAGTTTGGCCAGCGCCTTACCACTGGCCAGCACTTCACCAGCCTTGGCAATACCGACAGCCAGTGATTCTGCCAACCCTGCCACATACAACGCAGCACCGGCATTTAATTGCACGATATCGCGTGCCGGGCCCGGCTGATTTTCCAGTACGCTTTTCACCACGGCTAACGACTGTGCAGCATCTTCTACTTTTAGTGAGGCAAGGTCCGCTCGCACCAATAAAAAATCTTCCGGCTGGATGGTGTATGTAGTCACTTCACCGTTTTTCAGCTCCGCCACAAAGGTCGGCGCAGCGATGCTGATTTCATCCATGCCATCTTCCGAATGTACGACCAGTACATGGTGACTACCCAGGTTAGCCAACACATGAGCCAGCGGCTCCACCAGCTCTTTGCTGAACACACCCAGCAACTGATTGGGCGCACCCGCAGGATTGGTCAACGGCCCCAGTACATTAAAAACCGTGCGCACGCCCATTTCCTTGCGTGGGCCGATGGCATGTTTCATGGCACCGTGATGTTTGGGGGCAAACATAAAACCCACCCCCACTTCATTCACGCACTTCGCAACCTGCTCGGGGCCCAAGTCCAGATTGACTCCGGCGGCTTCCAGTAAATCAGCGCTGCCGGATTTGCTGGAAATGGAACGGTTACCGTGTTTTGCCACCGTGCCTCCGGCGGCGGCCACCACAAAACAACTTGCAGTGGAAATATTAAATGTACCGCTACCATCACCGCCAGTGCCGACGATATCCACAATGTGCTCACCGCTGATATTCACTTTGGTGGCCAGCTCACGCATCACCTGTGCGGCGGCGGTGATTTCATTGATGGTTTCGCCTTTCATGCGCAAACCGACAAGAAAACCGCCGATCTGTGCAGGCGTCGCTTCACCGGTCATGATGGTATTCATCACTGATTGCATTTCTTCTTGTGTCAGATCACGGCGTTCAGTGACGGCGCGAATAGCAGCTGGCATATCCATCGAGTTTCTCCTTTATCTTGGGTGGGCAATGCCTTTATGCCCACGGGTACACCCTACATTTTAACGCTGTAAAAAATTCTTCAGCAGGTCGTGACCATGCTGCGTCAAAATTGACTCGGGATGAAATTGCAC
>WFQM01000341.1 GCA_015487095.1 Gammaproteobacteria bacterium
CTATTCACCACCCATGTGTTCATCAGCAGCCCCAATACGCAAACGTACAGACCGGCGATTAGCATACTTTGATAAATCGTACGCGGCACCGTTGTATAAAATATCCACGCCCTGTACATAACCCAGCTGCACTGTAAAAGGGGCAACACCTTTAACAACACTCCGGGTACCTGATTTACCCAAACGATAAATGAGACGCTGACCTCGGGCATCCTGCACCTCGGCCCAGGAATCACCGTTAAAGATTAATACCAGCTCTGAACTCTGACCAGCCGCCAAAGTTTCAGTCTCAACTTCAGGTATAACAACAGGCTCAGCGGGCATTTCCGGTGATACCAATTCACTTTGCTCTGTTTCAACTATTATCTGTTTTTCAACAACCTGTTTCTCAGCAGGGCTTTGTATTTCAGTCGTCTGCGCATCATCCACTTTTTCTTCGGTCACTATTTCCAGTGAGGGCACGGCTATTTCAACCGCTTGCTCCGTCAGGCGAGAACGTGTATCCGAACTCACCGCATCAGTCTGCTCACCTTCAGTGACCGGCCACAAAAAATAAACCAGGCCCACAATAAGCACACCCGCAAACCCGACCTTTCCCAAATGATTTCCCGACGATTTATCTCTCAGGGAAAACCGACTGGATATCTCATTGCTCATCTTGCTATAAGTTTCGTTATTCACTGCCGATGCCGGATCAATAGTCTGTTCATGCACCGACGCCAATTCAGTAAAGTCAGCAAGCACTTCTTCTTCGGATAATTCCATCAAGCGTGCATAGGTGCGCAAATAACCCGCTGCAAACACCGGTGCGGCAAAATCCACAATATCGCCCTGCTCCAGCGCCCTGATTTTTCTCACATCGAGCTTTAAACGAGCCGCCACATCTTCAATGGATAAATCACGGGATTCACGCGCAATACGCAATCTGTCACCAGCTTGTGGGGAGAGCACATCCTGTTCCGGATTCCGCTGCTTTTTATTGCGTTTACTCACTTTTAATTCTCGCGACTCATATTTTTATTGTTGCCCGCTAGCTCCATCTCTTTCCCGAGCCTCTGCTTCCAATAACATGCGCATTTCATTGGAATCCGAATAATTCTGGCGCAACAGTGATTTATATTCTCTCACCGCTGTCATATCCTCTAGTCCTGTCTCCACCTGAATACCCAGCCACAGACCATCGGGCCCCAGCGTGGCCACTTCCTGATAACGCTGCAAATAGGCTCGGGCCGACATCATGCGTTTTTTCTCAGCACTGACTCGTGCCATTTGCAACAAGGCTCCCGGTAATCGTGAGTCTATTTGCAAAGCTTTGCGTAAATAGGTTTCCGCCTTTTCCAGGTCAGGCACCTGCAACATGCATACACCCAGGTTTTCAAGTGCCTCTGCGGGTGTGCGATATCGTCGACTTTTGACTGCCGTTAAAAAATGTTGTTCCGCTTCAGCGTACTTACCTTGCCCGCATAAAAACACGGCATAGTTATTCTGAATTGATCCATCATCCGGTTTAAGTTCCACGGCTTGCTGATAATGTGCTTCCGCTTTTTCCGGTTTGTCCATACGAATGTACGCCAGTGCAATACTGCTATGCGCCTCGGCATATTCCGGCATCGTATCCACTGCTTTTTTCAATTTCTGCAAAGCCGCTTCATCACGCCCCTGCTGTAAATAACCCAGCCCCAGGCGAAGATTGGTATCCGCAATACCGAATTTGGCTTTGTCTTCACGCTCCTGTTCCTGCACAGTTGCACAGGCAAACAACATAAAACTCAATGCAATCACGAAGGCCATGCGTAAGGTCAGTGAACGCAGCAATTTCATATCCGTTTTTACCCTGTGGCTCGTTTATTTTGTTGTCGTTGGGTTTTATCCAGTACCTGTCCTACCAATTGACCACAGGCAGCATCAATATCATCACCCCGGGTACGACGGGTCAACGTGATCAAACCATTTTTGATCAATACTTCACGGAAGCGCACAATCGCCGCATCACTTGAACGTCGATATTGCGTATTCGGAAATGGATTAAAGGGAATCAGGTTAATCTTGGACGGCACACCTTTGAGTACCTTCGCCAACTCGCGTGCATGAGCGACACTGTCATTCACACCATCCAGCATAACGTATTCAATCGTCACCTTGCGCCGGGTATCACCACTAATGTAATTAGTGCAGGCATCCAGCACTTCACGCAACGGATACTTTTTATTCAGCGGCACCAGCACATCGCGCAGCTCATCGGTCGGCGCGTGCAAAGACAAAGCCAGAGCCACATCACTTACTTCTTTCAAGCGCGCCAATGCAGGCACCACACCGGAAGTGCTCACCGTCACCCGGCGCTTTGACAAACCATAGGCAAAATCATCCACCAGCAAATCAATGGTCTTGACGGTGTTGTCAAAATTCAACAACGGTTCGCCCATGCCCATGAAAACCACATTGGAAATAATGCGTTCATTTTTGCCATTGGCCAGCGGATCCCAGCCCAGCGCCTTGTTGGCCACCCACACCTGGCCAATAATTTCGGCCACACTCAGGTTACGGTTAAAGCCCTGCTGCCCCGTGGAACAAAAAGAGCATTCCAGCGCACAACCCACCTGGGAAGAAATACACAATGTGCCACGATTTTTTTCCGGGATAAAAACCGTTTCGACAGAATTGCCATTATCCAGTTTCAGCAACCACTTGTGTGTGCCATCCGCAGAGGCCTGATCAATCAATACCTCAGGCGTGCGGATTTCCGCCACTTCTTCAAGTTTGGCGCGCAAAGCCTTGCTCAGATTGGTCATCGCATCGAAACGATCAACACCATACTGATGCAACCATTGAATCACCTGTTTGGCACGGAAGGGCTTCTCCCCCATATCGGCGAAGAAGACCTCCATGTCCGCCCGTGAAAAATTCAGCAGATTGGTTTTTGGACGCATTGGTGTTGATATTAGTGTCGGCATCAAGCTGGCTCGCTACATCTCAGGTAACACACACTTAACGTGTGCGTGGACAAATCTCATCGTCCGAAAAGAAATAGGCAATTTCTTCAGCAGCCGTTTCCGGCGCATCAGAACCATGCACCGCATTTTCATCAATGGAATCGGCAAAGTCGGCACGAATGGTCCCTGCGTCAGCTTCTTTGGGATTGGTGGCTCCCATGACTTCACGGTTTTTCAGAATAGCGCCTTCACCTTCCAGAACCTGCACCATCACCGGGCCGGAAATCATGAACGACACCAGATCGTTAAAAAATGGACGTTCTTTATGCACGGCGTAAAACCCCTCGGCCTGTTCGCGGCTCAGGTGCAGCATTTTCGAGGCAATAATTTTCAGACCGGCTTTTTCAAAACGCGCATAAATGTCGCCGATGTGATTTTTGCCAACGGCGTCAGGTTTAACGATGGAAAAGGTTCTTTCTATGGACATGCTTGGTTTACTCCAATAATTCTCAAAATAAAGACCGGAAATAGGGCCCAGGGTTTGCAAACCGCTGATTATACGCGAAATGCGGTCGGAAACCCTACATCCTCACGCGATGCAGACAAAAATTAAATTTAAACCAGGATTTATCGACTACGCTCCGAGTACCACTTACCCACAGGGAGATTTTAATGAACGTCAATTACCGCTTTTCCCCCGGACAAACCGCACTGAGCCTGACTTTGCTGGTATTGGGCATACTGGCAGTGCAAACGGTCCAGGCCAATCCGGCCTTTGCCCGTCAATACAATGTGAGCTGCATTACCTGTCATGCAGCCTTCCCAAAGCTCAACAGCTTTGGTGAACAGTTTCTGGCAGACAATATCCGTCTGCCCAACTGGCGAGAGCAGATCGGTGTGGAAACCGGAGATGAGCGGCTGATGCTGCCCAAATTTCCACAGCTGGCGTTTCGCGCCCAGGCTTATGTACAAACCCGCGAATCTGAAGCACAAGACAACAGCGGCACCACTACCGCCGACCCGGCCTCGGATTTTCAAGCACCCTATCTCATCAAATTACTGGCAGGCTCGCCGCTATCAGAGCACATCAGCTACTATTTTTACGCGATCTTCGCCGAAAAGGGGGGAAATGGCGAAACCATCGTGGAAGACGCCTGGATCACTCACGACAATTTATTCGACAGTGGCGTGGGTATGCTGCTGGGCCAGTTCCAGGTTTCCGACCTGATGTTCCCGCGTGAAGTCCGGCTCACGGTACAGGACTATATCCCCTACCGCATGGCAGGCATCACCTACGAACGCGGCGTGGCCTTTGACACCGATGTCGGTCCCGTATCGCTGGCACTGGGCATCGTCAACGGCAACGGCATCGAAGCCAATGCCAAAGTCAACAGCCCCGGCTTCGGTCGCCCGGACCGTGCCTTCGACAATGACAGCACAAAAAGTGTGTTTGGCCGCATCGGCGGCGAGCTGGGCCCGGTGCGCATGGGCCTGTTTGGCCTTGATGGCAAGCAACGGGACGTGACAGACACACGCAACACCGACAAACAAGTCCTGGGAGTGGATGTCTCCGGCAATCACAACGACCGGATTTTCTGGTTTGTGCAACTGCTGCAAAACCGCTGGGATGATTTTCTGGTGCAGGGACAAACCGCAGAATGGAGCGGCGGTTTCGCTGGCCTGGACTACATTCACGACGACCTCTGGGCCTACTCCCTGTTATACAGTTATGCCGATGCCAATGATCTGGCCAACAGTGGCACTGTTTACGAAGGTATTGATCTCAACACCTTTACCGTCACCGCCTCTTATTATTTCATGCGTAATGTCAAAGGAGTGATTGAGGTGAATATGGATCTGCAAGACAAGGATAACAATCCCAACGATGGTATCGGCCACGACACCAAAGAAGGATATTTCCTGCTGGGGTTTGATACGGCATTTTGAAAACAGGCTGCTTTTAAAAATCACCGGTAATTAACGCAGAGGTCGCAGAGAAAAACACTAAACACTCTGTGCCCTCTGCATCTTTGTGATTTCTGTGTTTATAACACGCCACTTTTTAATGCTACGACAACATAACCTCCTGCGGTATTGGAACGCTTGTCCGGGAATGTAAACCTCTGGATTCCAGCTAAAAACAAGCTGTAGGGTGGGCAGTTTGTGCCCACGGGTTGTAGGAAACCTTAGGAGATTACCGCGTGGGCAAAAAAACATGCCCACCCTACTACTAAAAACCATCAAAATAGCGCCGCAATACAGCATAATTAACAAAAAAATGTTGTAAATAGCTTAATGCCAAGTATTATAGGCAGTATTATGCTCCATTATTTCAAATTCAAAAACTTTTTTTCCATTGCAGAAGAGACTGAGGTCTCGTTTCGTGTTGGCCCAAAAACCCCCAAAACAGATTTAATTTGTTCAGCCGCTGAAGGCGCACGCCTGTCCAAGCTCATGGCTATCATTGGCGCAAACGGCTCAGGTAAAACCAATGTACTGAAGCCTTTAGCCTTTTTGCGCTGGTTTATCTGTGACTCATTTAGCAGCAAAAAACCTGACGATAACATTCCCGTTGAGCCTCATTTTTTCCTGGATGAAAATAACAGCGAATTTAAAATGGTCTTTGAAATTGAAGGCCAGCTATATCGGTACAACCTGATAGTAAACCGGCGCAAAGTAGTGCATGAGGCGTTGTTCCTAAAAACAAGCAAGTTTTTTAGTTACTTGTTTCGTCGGGATTGGGATGAAACAAAAGATAAATATCTCATTCGTCAGCAGAAGTTTGGTTTTGCTGTCAAGGAAGCGGAAAAAGTAAGACCAAATGCCTCTCTGATTTCTACTGCGGCGCAGTACAATGTTTCTTGTGCTTTGAGCCTGGTTAAGTTTTTTAGTCGCTTCCACAGCAATGTTGATTATGGCGGCAGAGATCATTTTGAAGTGGAAGACCTGCTGAAGGCAACCGAATTTTTCCATGAATGGCCGGACATTAAACAACGAATGGCAAACATTATGTGTCATTTGGACCTGGGCTTGTCTGACGTGGCCATCGAAAAACACGAGATTACCGATAAAACGGGTGATACCAGAGAGCTACCCATTCCTTATGGCATACATCGTAAAGCTGACAAAGAGGTGAGACTTCCTCTCTGGCAGGAATCGAACGGCACACAACGGGCATATGTGCTACTGCTGAAGATGTTGCCAGCACTTGCGGACGGAGGTGTCGTGATTATTGATGAAATGGAAGCAGACATGCATCCAGAAATGCTCACAACACTGCTGGAAATGTTTATGGACCCAGATATAAATCCGCATAACGCGCAGATCATTTTTACGTGTCATGTCCATGAAGTATTGAATATTCTGGATAAAACACAAATTTTACTCGTCGAAAAAGATAAAGATGGCATGAGTGATGTGTGGCGTTTAGATGAAATACAAGGCGTTCGTCGTGACGATAATCTTTATGCCAAATACCGTGCCGGTGCCTACGGCGCAGTACCAAATTTTTAGACTCTGCGGCATCAGCATATGAGCCGCAGAGTGCGCAAACCAATACTCACTACTATATTGCTGGTGGGAGAAGGCAAAACAGAGTTCGCATTTCTCTCGCATTTGAAGTCGCTCTACATTCAACGGAACTGACGATCAAAAATGCTCGCGGCAAGGGGCCGGAGTACATCGTCGATTTCGCCGTTAGGCAGCGTTATAACGCGGCTTATGATCGTGTGGCAGTATTGCTGGATACCGATCTCGCGTGGCCTGATGCCACCAAGAAAAAAGCCAGGAAAAACAAGCTGACTTTGCTGGGCTCAACGCCTTGTATAGAGGGTTTTCTGTTAGACATATTAGCGCAATATGTACCGCCAGAAACCCCAGCATGCAAGCAGCGCTGTACCGGTGTTATTGCCGGGTCACTACTGGAACCGGAAAGTTTTCAGGCGCAATTTACGCAAAAGTTGCTAGTACTCTTTCAAAGTAATAAATTGGGATTCAGCGTTCCTGTGGTGTTTCGCGGCAAGGCGCAATGCGCAGACAATGGTTGCTCCCTTGTCAAGCACTGCAACGCCGCAGCGGAACACCACAGGAGCGCCCGAAGGGTTGGCCTGTCAGCGTCCATGGCGGCGTTGCTCCTCTTGCAAAGGACGACGGCCATTCGCTGCGAGGAGCGTCTTGCCCTGAACGCTGACAGACCAACTGAATCCCAATTTATTACCTTGAAAGAGTACTAGAGGCTCGGCGTAGTGATATCGCGATACTTGATGAACTTCTGAAGTATTTCGAGAAATAGCCAATAGTCTGAATGAAGCCCAGGGAAGTTCTGGATGAACACACAATCATTGAGCAGGCCTCCCGCAATCATCAGGCAGATGCAGAAGACAACAGTTGGGCATATTAACGAATATGCAACGGTTATTTTTTGAGCGGTTCTAACTCGCCATGTCACTCAATTCGGGAAGATTCCTTCTGTTGGCCGCTGCTGGCCAGTTGTGAAATAATAATAGCAACTGGACGGGTATTTATTCTTCCCATCCTCGGCAACCAACAACATAAAAACATTTCAACAAATGCCAAAACTGCAAATTGAGAACTGGATGTGAATTATTTCGATATAGGCCTGTTGCCTTCCGGACATCTGCACAGTTTTTCATCAGCAACAACTGACGTAACAGACAATAGAGAACAAGTTACCGCCATCGAGCAGGCATTTTCGCATAGTACAGGCGAAGGGCTGTTTTCACTCGCGGCCATAAAAAACAGTGCGGGCCTCTCCCCGTCATTACAATACTGGCGCAGTTTTGCCAGCCAGTACCTGAGTGAACGCTGCCTGCAAGCCCCGGCAGAAGCACACCGTCCTGATCCTGTCGAGCCCTTCACCGACGGCGAAACCGGTCCTCTCCTGCTCAGTGCCCCACCCATGCGTGGAGCCGAGTATCTCTCCGCTGAGGTGCTACAGAATCTTCGCAGCACGCTGGACAACTGGGTCTGTGAGCAGATTCAGACATTCGGTGGACTTGGCGCTTTTCTTGATAAGAATGCACCACACTGGCATCAGGTGGGGCGCGTCTGCTTTCATCTGGCAGAAAACAAAAATGACCCGGATTATCCCTTCGCCTTCATGGCAACGTATGCGCCGGAGCTGTCGGCACAGGGTCGCGTTCGCCACCAGCCACTCAGCCGCGCCTTGCAGGAATACGCAGGAGCCAAAAACAAAAAGGCATTAATCCGTCTGTTGTCACCCGTGCAGCTCGCCGCTGAATCCAGCCCCGTGATCAAAGAGCTGGTTGACACGGGCGACCTTTATCATCCACTGGCCTGGACACCCGCCGAGGCGTATCAATTTCTCAAAAATGCGGCGCTATACGAGCAATGCGGTGTGGTGGTACGCCTGCCTGACTGGTGGAAAAAACGCAGTCGGCCCCGTATCGGCATCACCATTGGTGACAGTAAAAAGAAAAATTTCAACGCGGATTCGCTGCTGGATTTCAAACTTCACATCGCTCTAGGCGATGAATCACTCAGCAAGGCCGAACTGAAAAAACTGCTGGCCGCAGAAAATGGCCTGACATTTATCAGAGGCCAATGGGTTGAGGTGGATCAGGAAAAACTTAACGAAGCGCTGGCCCACTGGAAAACGGTGGAAGCAGAAGCAGGCATGAGCGGCCTCACCTTTGCGGAAGGCATGCGCCTGCTGGCAGGCGCACCCGCCGACCTGGGCCACGATGAAATAGAAGAAAGCCGTGAATGGTCTTTTGTTCAGCCCGGTAAATGGCTCTCTTCACAACTGGAAGATTTGCGTTCACCCGCGCAAATGAAAGCCGCCAATCCGGGCAAGGCACTCAAGGCATCACTCCGCCCCTATCAACAGGAAGGCGTCAACTGGCTGCGCCTGCTCTCCCGACTGGGTTTGGGAGCCTGTCTCGCTGATGACATGGGGTTGGGGAAAACCATGCAGATCATCGCCCTGCTGCTGGTCGAGAAAAAACGCCTCCGTGAGCGCCCCGCCCTGTTGGTACTGCCCGCCTCCCTGCTGGCCAACTGGCAAACCGAGCTGGCGCGTTTTGCCCCTTCGCTGCGCTGCCTGTTTTTGCACAGCTCCCAATTCAACAAAACATTCAATAAAAAAGCACTGGCGGCCATGGCTGATGATCCCGCCGCCCTGGACAATATCGACCTCGTGCTGACCACCTATGGCACGCTGATGCGTCAGGAATGGCTGCAACAAAAAAACTGGCAATTACTGGTGCTGGATGAAGCCCAGGCCATCAAAAACCCGGCCTCCCGCCAGACCAAAGCCGTCAAAAAAATCAAGGCCGAGTCGCGCATCGCACTAACAGGAACGCCCATAGAAAACCGTCTTTCCGACCTCTGGTCGCTGTTCGATTTTCTCAACCCCGGCCTGCTGGGCTCGGCCAAACGCTTCACGGGGTTCGTGAAATCACTCGCCAACCGCGAACACGACCAGTATGCGCCACTGCGCAATCTGGTCAGCCCCTACATTTTGCGCCGGATGAAAACAGACCGCTCCATTATCAGTGACCTGCCGGAGAAGACTGAACTTTCCGCCTACTGCGGCCTGAGCAAAATTCAGGCCGCACACTACCAGCGCGCCGTCACCGAGCTGGCAAGTGCCATCGAAAACCTGGAAGGTATGAAACGACGCGGCCTGATTCTCTCCAGCCTGATGCGCTTTAAACAAATCTGTAACCACCCATCGCAACTGCTAGGCGATGGCGAATATAATCCCAAACAAAGTGGAAAATTTCAGCGTCTGGCTGAGCTTTGTGAAGAAATCGCCTCACGTCAGGAAAAGCTGCTAGTGTTTACCCAGTTCCGTGAAATGACCGCACCACTGGCCGATTTTCTGGCACAGCAATTTGGCCAGCCGGGTCTGATTCTGCACGGCGGCACTCCCGTCAAACAACGGCAAAAACGGGTTGAACGTTTTCAGGACGAAGCCGGGCCACCGTTTTTTGTGCTCTCGCTCAAAGCAGGAGGAACCGGCCTTAACCTGACACAGGCATCGCACGTCATCCACTTTGACCGCTGGTGGAACCCCGCCGTGGAGAATCAGGCCACAGATCGTGCCTTTCGTATTGGCCAGAAGAAAAATGTGCTGGTCCACAAATTCGTCTGTCAGGGAACCATAGAAGAAAAGATCGATGAACTGATTAATGAAAAAACGGCCCTCGCCACCGATATTTTGGAAGGCGGTGCCGAGACACTGCTGACTGAAATGAACAACGAAGCATTGATTGATCTGGTTTCATTGGATATTGAAAAAAGTCAGGTTTGATCGAATGAAAAAAGAGAATAACTGCTCAGTCTGGCTTTTAGAAATGTATGACATCTATCAAGCCAAGTGTTGTAAACGCAAAGGGCGCAGAGGCGCAAAGAACGCAAAGTTCGCACTGTTTTTCTTTGCATTCTTTGCGTCTTCACGAACTTTGCGTTAAATACTCAATAATAAATTTGAATGAAATACTGGAATAACCATTCACGCCCAAAATCAAATGCGTGCAAAATCAATTTTTGATTTGTATGTAAAAAAATCAGACTGAACAGTGAAAAAAGGAAAAAAATAGATGGCTTATGACGGTTATGGCAGATGGCCCAAATATGTACCGGTGGCACAACGGCACGCCAAAGCCGACAAAGCCATGCAAAAACTGGGTAAAAAGGGACTGAAAGTTGAGCCCATAAAAACCGAAGGACGCAAAATTGCGCGTACATTCTGGGGCAAGGCATGGTGCGACCATCTGGAAAAATTCAGCGATTACGAAAACCGCCTGCCACGCGGGCGTACCTATGTCCGCAATGGCTCGGTGTGTCACCTCGCCATTTCAAAAGGCAGCATCGAAGCCATCGTCAGCGGGTCAGAACTCTACAACATCAACATTGATATCACCCCACTGTCGGCAAAGAAATGGCAACAAGTACGTGAGCAATGTGCCGGGCAGATCGGCTCCGTGCTGGAACTATTGCAGGGGCGATTCTCTGATAACGTGATGAAAATCATCACCGATCCGGAAAATGGTCTGTTCCCTCAGCCCCACGAAATAAAACTCGACTGCGACTGCCCCGACTGGGCCGACATGTGCAAACACATAGCCGCCGTCCTCTACGGTGTGGGTGCCAGACTGGACCAGCAGCCTGAACTGCTCTTTCTGCTACGCAATGTTGATCAGGAAGCTCTAATCAGCACAGAACTGGATATTACATCAGCAACCACAGGAAAAGGAAAACGACGACTGGCAACAGCCGATCTTTCCAACTTGTTTGATATTGAAATGGACGAACCCGCCAAACCACGTCGTAAAAAACAGATGGCGAAGAAAAAAACAGTTGTAAAAACAAAAACAGTTAAAAACAAAAAGGGGAATAAAAAAGTGAAGAAAAAAGCAATCAAAAAATCTGTTAAAAAATCCATTAAAAAGAAAAGCGTTGTTAAGAAAAAACAGGCATTTACACCCACAGCGGCAGCCGTTCGCCGCTTGCGCAAACAGTTTGCAATGAACAGTGCGCAATTTGCCGTGTTGGTCGGCGTAAGCCCACCAACAGTCAGTAACTGGGAAAATGGCAGTGGCAAACTCAAACTTCGCCAACGCACCCAGGAAGCACTGAGCCAAGTGGCTGGACTGACGCCACGACAGGCCTGGAGAAAATTGAACAGGAATTGATGTCATTCTGTTCAACCATGAGCTAGGGGCTAAATCACTCTAATAGCCATCAGACTAAACCAAGTAGGGTGGAACAAGCGTAGCGGTTCCACCAAACAGGATAAAAAACCTGTTCAAGGTTCGCTCAGTTATCGACGTTGACCCTGACTCGCTGTTTGCCAGTGTTGTTCCTTTATAACATATCAGGTGGAACCGCTGCGCTTGTTCCACCCTACAACCGGAGGCCTGCGTAACATCAGTTACTTTACTGAAAACACCGTCATTCCGGCATTGTTTTAGCCGGAATCCTGGGGTTTACACCCTGGACAATCATTTCAGTGTATTGAGAAGTTATGTTGTCGTGATACTGGCGAGTGGTGTGTTATAAACGCAGAGGTCGCAGAGACGCAAAGGACGCAGAGAAAAACACCAAAAACTTTGCGCCCTTTGCGTCTCTGCGACCTTTGCGTTAAATACCCGGTGATTCTTAAAACAGATATTTTTAGCGCTTGATTCATACTGCACATTCAAGAACAGGAAGCCCTGATGACCGACAAACCGGACCCAACAAACAAAACCGAAGGCATCCAATCAACCCTACAAAAACACTTCGGCTTCAGCGAACTGCTGCCCGGCCAACAATCAGTAATACAACACCTTCTCGATGGCCATTCGGCAGCCGCTATCTTCCCCACCGGTGGAGGAAAATCTCTCTGTTACCAGTTACCCGCCTTGCTGTTGCCGGGTGTCACACTGGTGGTCTCACCACTGATCGCACTCATGAAAGATCAAATAGATGCCCTCCGCAAACGCGGCATCAATGCCCATCGACTGGACTCCAGCCTGGACGCCGCAGAATACAAAGAAGTCATGCGGCAACTCAGAGACGGCGAACTGCGACTACTCTACGTCGCGCCGGAGCGATTCAACAATGAGCGTTTTCGGGAAAGCATGCGCCCCATCCGTATCTCACTATTTGCCGTAGACGAGGCACACTGCATCTCCGAATGGGGCCATAACTTCCGCCCGGACTACCTCAAGCTGGCGGGCTTCGCCCGTGAATTCAACGCCGAGCGCATTCTCGCACTGACCGCCACCGCCACACCTGCGGTGCTGGATGACATCTGCCGAATATTCGACATTGCACCCGACCATGCCACCAACACCGGTTTCTACCGACCCAATCTTAACATCGACACCACCGTCGTCACTGTATCGGAACGAGACAACGCATTACTCAACGCCCTGCGGGAAAATCCACCTGCGGCGGCCATCGTCTACGTTACCCTGCAAAAAACAGCCGAAATCGTTGCCCGCATGCTGGCCGGAAACGGATTCCCCGCCCGAGCCTATCACGCCGGATTAAAACCTGAAGCCCGTAACCCGATTCAGGAATGGTTTATGTCAGCAGACAACGCCATTGTCGTTGCCACCATTGCCTTTGGTATGGGCGTGGACAAAGCCAACATCCGTGCCGTCTACCATTACAACCTGCCCAAAAGCCTGGAGAACTACTCCCAGGAAATTGGCCGTGCCGGTCGTGATCGCCAGCCCTGACTCTGCCAGATGCTCGTCTGCCCCGATGACCTGACCGTGCTGGAAAATTTCATCTATGGCGACACCCCGGATGAAACCGCATTGCGCAGCCTGATTCAGGAATTGTTTTCCCTTGGTGAAAAATTCGATGTCAGCCTGTACACACTGTCAAACACACATGACATCCGTCCGCTGGTGTTGCGCACACTGCTGACCTATCTCGAACTCAGCAACCACCTTAAAGGAGGAACGCCCTTCTATGCCCAGTACCAATTCAAACCCCTGCTCGACACGCAAGCCATTCTGGCCCGCTTTGAAGGCGAACGACACACCTTCCTGACCAGCCTGTTTCAGCAAGCCAGAAAAGCAAAAACCTGGTTCAGCATCGACCTTGATCAAGCGGCAGCGACGTTAAATACCCCACGCCAACGCATCGTACGCGCACTGGACTGGCTCGGAGAACAACAACTGCTGGAAATAAAAGTAGCCGGTATCCGCCACCGTTACCAATGTCTGAACCAACCCGACTCCCTGGAAGCGTTAACCACCGAACTGTATCAACGGGTGCTTGCCCGCGAACAGGCAGAAATCCACCGCCTTCAACAAGTGCTTGACCTGATCACCCTCGACGACTGCCAGACCAACGCTCTCGCCGCCCATTTTGGCGAACAACGAACACAAGCCTGCGGACACTGTAGCGGATGTTTAAAGGGGAAAAGCGAATTGCCACCGCGTCATACACAGAGCATCAACAAAGATATCCTGTGCGCAGCCTACACATTAAGACAAGAGCAAACCGATGTTTTGATATCAGCCCGTCTGATGGCCCGGTTTCTGTGCGGTATCAGCTCACCCCGTATCAGTCGCAGCAAACTCGCTAAACATAAATTATTCGGCAGTCTGGAAAATATATCTTTTACCGAAGTCATGACGCAAATAGAACAGAGCGGGTGAAACGGCCAATCTTTATTTCTCCAGGAAAATTGCATCCCTTTTATTTGGCCGCATGGCACATTGATCAAAATAAACAATTTCTGTATAGCATCGACAGTTTGAATACACTGCCAGTCTTTTAGCCTGGTATTCCTGTCCTCATTTTCTAAAAACCAGAGGCAGCCCAGGTGCATGCATGAGCAACTTTTGATCAAGACAAGCTGGGTATACTGCTCTAGCCGTTTTACACATCAA
>WFQM01000342.1 GCA_015487095.1 Gammaproteobacteria bacterium
ACGATTACCCGGAGATTTCTGATATTGCGCAGACGTCAGTCAGAATGCGCGTTGTAGCGTCAGTTAATTCACATTAAAACGTTATTTCTGATTTACCTGCAAGCAAAAAGTGACCGGCCCATCGTTGACAAGTGACACTTGCATATCAGCACCAAAACGACCGCTGACAACATTTGCATACTGTTGCTGCGCGTGCGCAAGAAAATAATCAAACAGCCGCCGCCCGTGTTCCGGGCTGGCGGCACAACTGAAGCTGGGGCGCGCACCTTTTCGTGTATCCGCCGCTAACGTGAATTGGGGAACCAGCAGCAAACCACCCTGCACATCTTTCAAGCTGAGATTCATTTTGTCATCCGCATCGGCGAACACACGATAGCCCAGCAGGCGCTCCAGCAAACGATCAGCCTGCGCCTCAGTGTCACCGCGCTCCACACCAATCAGCACCATCAATCCCTGCCCGATAGCACCCACCATTTCGCGATCCACCGTCACGCTGGCTTCACTCACCCGTTGCAACAAACCGATCATTTGTCACTCGTCATGACAGGCGTCGCGCAAAGTCATCCGTGGCACGTACCAGCGCGTCAATGATGCCGGTCTCCAACGCCGAATGCCCGGCATCCGGGATGATCTGCATCACGGCATTGGGCCAGGCATGATACAAATCCCAGGCACTTTGCATGGGACACACCACATCGTAACGACCCTGCACAATAACACCGGGGATATCCGCCAGATAGTTGGCATCCCGTAATATCTGATCGGGTTCGAGAAAACTGTCGTGCGTAAAATAATGGCACTCAATGCGCGCCAGACTCAGCGCGTTATGTGGTTCACTGAAATGATCCACCACTGTTTTGCTGGGATGCAGCGTTGAAGTACGTCCCTCCCACTTTGACCAGGCCTTGGCGGCAGACATGCGTTGCAATTCGTTGCTGCTGGTGAGCCGCTGATAATAAGCAGCCACCATGTCATCACGCTCATTTTCTGGAATAGGCTTGAGATATTCCTCCCAGTAATCAGGGAAAATATGGCTAGCACCTTCCTGATAAAACCATTTTATCTCATGCGGCCGACACAAAAAGATGCCACGCAAAATCAACCCCAATACCCGGTCAGGATGGGTTTCGGCATACACCAAACTTAAAGTAGAACCCCAGGAGCCGCCGAACAACAACCATTTTTTAATGCCCAAATGTTCACGAATAGCCTCAATATCCGCAACCAGATGTTGAGTTGTATTATTCTCCAGCGTGGCATGAGGCCTGGAATGGCCACTGCCACGCTGGTCAAAAAGAATAATGCGATATTTTTCAGGATTAAAAAAACAACGATGATACGGTGAACAACCTGCCCCTGGCCCACCGTGGACAAACAATACGGGAATACCATCCGGCTCACCGCTCTCCTCCACGTATAACTGATGGGGCTCGTCCACTGCCAGCGTATGCGTGGCATAAGGTTTGATTTTAGGATAAAGGTCTCTCATAACAGTAGTCCCTGCTGCTTAAATCTATAAATCAAAATCAGTACATCAACCCTGCACCCATTCACCCTTGAAGCCTTTGAATGCCATCGCACCCATCAACACCAGCCCCGAGAGAATCAGTATCGGACCAATGGCGGTATTCAGCCAAATACTCGCCCACTCCTGCATAAACACCCGTTCCAAATACAACAGACCGGAATGCATTAACGTACCGATAATAAACATCCAGCTCACCACCTGTTTCAACATCAGCGGCGCAACAATAAAACACAATACAACACCCACCACGATGTTCAACAAGGCCTCAAGATTGCCATGGGCATGGGGACCACCCTTGATGAAATCAATGCCAAATTCATTGGCACCCACCTTGTTCATACTAATAATTGCCTCAGTATTGGCAATGGCCAGTTGTTTGGCGCTCAAATCTTCCAGGGTTTCCAGGTCTTCCTCATAATCGCTGGCCCTGAGTTCCTGTAATTTACCCACCATCTGCTGTTTTTCGGTATTAGCCACGCCCCAGTCATCATATTTCACCACCATCAACGGCCCCAGCGCCGCCGTGCTTGCCAAAAACAAAAACCCGAATACGATATTCTTTTTACCTACCATAACTCACCTCCGGTTTCGTTTGAACAACCGAAGCATAGTCTATTGAAAAAACAAGTGCCGCTTTGAAGCGTCCAGAAACAAGGGCCGCCCATACTTCTTTACAACCCACTTTTTTGTAATAGTTATTAATTTTATTGCTACACTCTGCCGCTGACATAATGGAGTAACGCCAAGGTCATCTATGTATAACTCCATTGGTATATCTATATGATTCTGTATCACAGATGAAACCTGCCCTATAACAACACCATTTTTTAGTGCTGCCAGCATAATATGACTTTTTACATAGCTTGATAAAAAATTGAAATCAACTTCTTTATCAAAACCGTCTTCCACTATTAAGTTTAACAATTCAGTATTGTCGTACGTTATGTGAGCTATATTGATTTGCAATAAGTGACATCTCGCAACTTTCTAGCGCATAACATCACAAATCACCAACAGAATTGGTTGACAGATAGCCACACTGCCAAACTGGCGAAACCCGGTTTTTTCATCGCAATTTATCCCGGGGCAGAATTGACCCGGCCAGAGCCCCTGCGTTAACGTACTGACCCCTCACAAACGGTGGAAACCACAGAGTTCAAAAACATGGCGCAGAAGAAACAAAAAACACCCGATTTTGAAACAGCACTGAAAGAACTCGAAACGCTGGTAGAGCGTATGGAGAATGGCGAGTCTTCACTGGAGGATTCACTGAAAGACTTCGAGCGCGGTATCGAACTCACCCGCAGCTGCCAGACTGCGCTGACTGAGGCCGAACAAAAAGTAGAGATTCTGCTGAAAAAAGACGGTGAACCAGAAGCGTTTACCGTCAAGACTGAATAATGCTCTCAAAAACCTTCAACCAATGAAAATCCTGGCCTCACCCTTTTTTTCTTTAACCTTGTCCTGATCCATGTCACTAACTCCCCAGCTCGAAACTTGCCAGGCCCGCATTGAAAAGGCGTTGCAACACTGGCTACCCACAGCGAATGTGAACCCTGCGTTACTCCATGAGGCCATGCGCTATGCCAGTCTCGATGGCGGTAAACGTATACGCCCTCTATTGGTGTACCTCACTGGACAAATGCTCGGCATAGCTCCCTCCGTACTGGATGGTCCGGCTTGCGCGCTGGAACTGATTCATGTCTATTCGCTGATCCACGATGACCTGCCTGCCATGGACAATGACGAACTGCGCCGTGGTAAGCCTACCTGTCACATCCAGTTCGGCGAGGCTAACGCGATTCTCGCTGGCGATGCCCTGCAATCCCTGGCGTTTTACATTCTCGCCCGCGACCCGGATATGGTGGATGACCCAGTTCTGCGTCTAAAAATGGTGGAGACTCTGGCTCTGGCCAGCGGTTCACAGGGCATGGCGGGCGGGCAGGCCATGGACCTCGCCGCCGAAGGCTTGGGACAAACCATGAATCTCGCCGAGCTGGAAAACATGCACATCCACAAAACCGGGGCGCTGATCCGCGCCAGCGTCAAGCTGGGCGCATTGAGCCAACCCGGCGTTGAGCCCACACAACTGGAAAAGCTCGACCATTTCGCCAAGTGCGTGGGACTGGCTTTCCAGATCCGTGACGATATCCTTGATGTGGAAGGTGACACAGCAACCCTGGGGAAACCCCAGGGGTCTGACGAGGCCCGGCATAAAACCACCTATCCTGCCCTGCTGGGTATGGCCGAAGCCAAACAGCGCGCAAATGAGCTGCATCAGAAAGCCATTGACAGCCTGTCGTATTGGGGTGAAGCCGCCCGACCACTGCGCGATATCGCCGGGTACATCATTCACCGGCAAAGCTGATATAATCATCCCCCTTTTTAACCCTCGTAGGGTGATGCCCACCATTGCGCGCACTTTGTACCTGACACGGTGGGCGGTGCCCGCCCTACGAAAAATTGCAGCACAGCCCATGCCCAAAACACGCGCCTTTCCGTTACTGGAAAGCATCAACAGCCCCGACAATGTCCGCTCACTGGACACCAGCCAGCTCAAAGAGCTGGTGGACGAGTTGCGCGCCTTCCTGATTCAGACCGTCAGCCAGACCGGAGGGCATCTCTCTTCCGGCCTGGGCACTGTGGAACTCACCGTCGCCCTGCATTATGTATTCAACACCCCGCAAGACAAATTGGTATGGGATGTAGGGCACCAAAGCTACCCGCATAAAATTCTCACTGGTCGTCGGGAACAAATGCACAGCTTGCGCCAGCAAGGCGGCATCGCCGGCTTCCCCAAGCGCAGCGAAAGCCCTTATGACACCTTTGGGGTTGGCCATTCCAGTACCTCCATCAGTGCTGCACTGGGCATGGCTATTGCTGCACAACAAACAGATGATGATGATGAGGCCAGCAAAAAAGTCGTTGCTATCATCGGTGATGGCGCAATGACGGCAGGCATGGCTTTTGAGGCACTGAATCACGCCGGTTCACTGGACGCTAATCTGCTGGTGATTCTCAACGACAACGACATGTCCATTTCCCCCAACGTGGGTGGCCTGTCCAATTATCTGGCGCGCATCCTCTCCGGCAAACTTTATCTCGCCGCCCGGGAAGGCTCAAAAAAGGTGCTGAGCCAGATTCCCAATATGTGGGAACTGGCCCAGCGTGTGGAAGAGCATGCCAAAGGTATGGTGATCCCTGGCACCTTGTTCGAGGAACTGGGATTCAACTACATCGGCCCTATTAACGGCCATGACATGGATTCCCTAATCAAGACTCTGGGCAACCTGAGCACGCTGAAAGGCCCACAATTTCTGCACATCGTCACCAAAAAAGGCAAGGGTTTTGAGCCTGCGGAAGAAGACCCCTGCGCCTACCACGGCGTGGGCAGTTACGACCCGGATACCGGCGAAGCCCTTCCTGCCCGCAATAAAAAAACCAGCCTCACCTACACGCAGGTGTTTGGCGACTGGCTTTGTGATCAGGCCGCGCAGGATAAAAAACTCATGGGCATCACCCCCGCCATGCGCGAAGGCTCCGGTATGGTGGCTTTTTCCGAACAATTTCCGAATCAATACCTGGATGTCGGCATTGCCGAACAGCACGCAGTGACGCTGGCTGCGGGCATGGCCTGCGATGGCCTCAAGCCGGTGGTGGCGATCTATTCCACCTTCCTGCAACGCGCTTATGATCAGCTGATCCACGACGTTGCCATCCAGAATCTGCCCGTAATGTTCGCTATCGACCGTGCCGGACTGGTGGGTGCCGACGGGCCGACGCATGCAGGCAGCTTCGACCTCAGTTACCTGCGCTGCATACCCAACATGATGGTGATGGCTCCGGCGGACGAAGCTGAATGTCGCCAGATGCTCAACACCGGTTACCAATACAACGGCCCTAGTGCCGTGCGGTATCCGCGCGGCTTCGGCCCCGGCACACAACCCGCGCAAGACTTTGAAACGCTGCCACTGGGCAAGGCTGAAGTACGACGCCGTGGTACCCATGTTGCCATTCTCGCCTTCGGTAGCAGGGTGGCTCCAGCCATCACAGCCGGTGAAACACTGGATGCCACAGTAATAAACATGCGTTTTGTCAAACCGCTGGACGAAGATCTGATACTGGAAATGGCCGAACAACATCAATTAATCGTAACCGTGGAAGAAAATGCCGTGACGGGCGGTGCAGGCAGCGGTGTTAACGAATGTCTTGCTGCACACGGCGTCACCATAGCTATACATAACCTGGGGTTGCCGGATCATTTTGTCGAGCACGGCGAACATGGTGCGTTGCTTGCCCAATGTGGCCTGGATGCCATTGGCATCGAAAACACCATTAACAAACTGCTGGCACAATCTGACACGCAAGCCCGTATTGCTAAATAATGCCCAATACCTTAGTATTTTAATCAACTTATATTCCGCTATTCACTCACTATTCCCGTATTCCCATGCCAGCGAAGTACACCCTTAAAGTTGTCAGCGATTTTGCCTCTGCCCACACCCTGCGTGATTACCCTGGTGCCTGTTCACGCATGCACGGGCATAACTGGAAAGTCGAGGCTGAAGTAGAGGCCAGCCAACTGAACAACGTGGGCATGGCTATTGATTTCAAGGCGATACGCCAGCAGGTGCGCGAATTAACCGACCTGCTCGACCATCGTTATCTCAACGAAATCGAACCTTTTGACACCATTAACCCCACCGCAGAAAACATCGCTGCATTTATTTTCAGTGGCTTGTCAGAAACACTTAACAACGAACATATCCGCGTCAAGGCCATCACCTTGTGGGAAACCGAGCGTGCCTGTGTACGTTTTACCGATAATTAGCAAGCTGAAAACTCAAACCGCAAAAGAGGAAAGCTCGTGACTGACTCCACCATTGCCGACGTACAAAATTCGGAAGATACCCGCCACCTGCCTATCAACAAGGTCGGCATCAAGGATATCCGTCACCCGGTACGCATTCGTGACCGCTCCGGCGGCGAACAGCACACCATCGCCAACTTCAACATGTATGTGAACCTGCCGCATAATTTCAAGGGCACACATATGTCGCGTTTTGTCGAAATACTCAACCAGCACGAACGCGAAATTTCAGTAGAGTCTTTCGAAGACATGCTGGCAGAAATGACCGAACGCCTGGAAGCCGAATCCGGTCACATCGAAATGAGCTTCCCCTACTTCGTCAACAAAACAGCACCCGTATCCGGCGTGCAAAGTCTGCTGGATTACGATGTGACTTTTTTGGGCTCCAGCAGCGGCAATCGGCATGAGACGACACTCAAAGTTGTGGTACCCGTCACCAGTCTGTGCCCCTGCTCAAAGAAAATTTCTGATCGTGGCGCGCACAATCAGCGGTCACACGTTACTGTCACCATCAAGACGCGCGAATTTGTCTGGATTGAAGACATCATTGACGCTGTGGAATCCATTGCCTCCTGTGAACTGTACGGTCTGTTAAAACGCCCGGACGAAAAATACGTCACCGAGCGTGCCTACGACAACCCAAAATTTGTGGAAGACATGGTGCGTGATATTGCAGCACACATAAACCAGGACTCACGCATTACCGCCTACGTCGTGGAATCAGAAAACTTCGAGTCCATTCATAATCATTCGGCCTATGCACTGATCGAAAAAAACATGACGACATAATTTGAGTCTTGTTATGTACGATACCCGTGGCGATTGAAATTTAAGTTTTATTGCACGCCATACACACTCCCAACGAGATATACAATATCTCATCCTGCTCCTTTACCCTGCTCCCATGGTCCTCCGTGGGAATCCATTGTTTTGGCTTTGCGGTCAATTTTATATGCGCTATTGAACAACATGGAAGATATGCCCCAAACCTAACATGATCAAAATACAGCATGGGAGCAAGAGTGATGAAAAGAACGACAGCTATTCAGGGAAGAGCATTGATATTGACGCTGGCTCTATCGGCGACAACCAGCGCGACTGCTGACAATGTTGAACAACGCACTCAGGCAGCAATGGAGGTGGCGCAGTCCTTCATGATGCAGCTGGGAAAGACCATGAAAGGTGCAATGCAGAAAGACGGCCCTGTTGCTGCCATCAATGTATGCTCAGAACAAGCGCCAAAGATGACAGCAGATATCTCCCGAAGCCAGGGTTGGAAAGTGACCCGCGTCAGCACCCGCGTACGTAACCCCATGCTTGGTATGCCCGATGTATGGGAACAAAAGGTACTGGCACAATTTCAGGCTCGCCTCGACCGGGGGGAGTCGCTAAAGACAATGAGTTTCTCCGAGATGGTGACCGAGCCCAATGGTCGTTATTTCCGTTTTGCCAAAGCCATTGGCGTCAAACCTCAATGTTTAACCTGCCATGGCAGTAAAAATGATATCCCCAGCGCGGTGAAGCAAAAACTGCATCAGCAATACCCCTTCGATAGAGCAACAGATTATCGGACAGGTGACCTACGAGGTGCGGTCAGCATAAAACAGCCTTTGCCCAGCATGTAGCTAATATGAGAACTCCCAGCAAAGAATTGTTGGCAACGCACATCACCACACTGACACTTAAACGGATATTGATTATGAGTTTGTAGATCGCCTTTTTTGATAACCCTCAGGGTAAACAGCGGGTACTTAAAAAACGGGAAACATAACATTTAAAAGGAGTTTATATGTCACACATTGTTATCATGGGTGCAGGTACGGGAGGAATGCCCGCAGCCTACGAATTAAGAGAGGCTCTGGACAAAGAACATACCATTACAATGGTCAATGCCAGGGAATACTTTCAGTTTGTTCCATCTAACCCCTGGATTGGAGTCGGCTGGCGTAAACGTGCTGATATTACCTTTCCCATTCGTCCTTACCTGGAACGTAAAAACATAAAATTCGTCGTCAGCCCGGTAACCAAAATTAACGCCGAAAATAACGCACTTGAATTGGCTAACGGTAACCGGGTGGAATACGACTATCTGCTTATCACCACCGGTCCAAAACTGGCGTTTGAAGAAATTGAGGGGATAGGCCCGGTTGATGGTTTTACCCAATCAATATGCACCGTCGATCATGCTGAAACGGCTTACGATGCCTACCAGAAACTGGTGGAAAACCCTGGCCCGATTGTCGTTGGTGCAGTGCAAGGTGCCAGCTGTTTTGGGCCCGCCTATGAATACGCATTCATCCTGGATGCCGATCTGCGCAAACGTAAAGTCCGTGACCAGATCCCGATGACTTACATTACCAGTGAACCCTACATCGGTCACCTGGGATTGGGCGGCGTGGGGGATTCCAAGGGCATGATGGAATCAGAGTTACGTAATCGCCACATCAAATGGATCACCAATGCAAAAGTGACCAAGGTAGAAGAAAACAAAATGTATGTTGCAGAACATAATATGGAAGGCGAAATCATCAAAGAACATGAAGTGGCGTTTAGTTATTCAATGATGTTACCTGCTTTCAAAGGAGTGGATGCTGTAGCCAATGTAGAAGGGCTTTGCAACCCCCGGGGCTTTGTTATTGTTGATGATCATCAGCGCAGCCCTAAATACAAAAACATCTACTCCGCTGGAGTCTGTATTGCTATCCCCCCTGTGGAAGTCACTCCCGTACCAACAGGCACACCCAAAACCGGCTATATGATCGAGTCAATGGTGACAGCTATCGTGCATAATATTGAGGAGGAGCTACAAGGAAAAGAGCCTTCTCATGAAGGAACATGGAATGCAATCTGTCTTGCCGACATGGGAGACACAGGCGCGGCCTTCGTCGCACTGCCGCAAATTCCACCACGCAACGTTAATTGGTTTAAAAAAGGTAAATGGGTGCATGTTGCCAAGGTGGCATTTGAAAAATACTTCATGCGTAAAATGAAAAAGGGAACATCAGAGCCCATTTACGAAAAATATGTGCTAAAAGCTTTAGGCATTAATCGTCTTAAAGACAGCGATCAATAATTGACTTCTTTGCCTCACTTTTGCCGGGGTTCAGAGCGTGAACCCCGGTTTTTTATCACTGATAATGACATGCTGAACCGCTCCCGAATAAATACGATATCAGAACTTTTTCTTCAGGCGCATGATATTGCCATCACGCTGAATTTCCAGTTGTCCCAGAAATGACATTCCCAACAGAACCTGCGTCGGGTAGTTACCATCAATCACCACTGCCCTCACATTATGCTGAGTGATATCTCCGACGGTAACCTTGTCCAGCACTACCCGGTACGCTTCGCTCACCCCCGATGCCGTACCCACAAAAGTCGGCTCACCGGTCACCCGAAAATCAATAGCCAGACGTTTGGCATGCTGTGCGCTCATGGCAACAGAGGTTGCTCCTGTATCCACTAAAAACGAAACGGGCAAACCATTGATACTGCCTACCGTGGAATACATACCCGTGTTATTTTTGGCAATGATCACCTCAATACTTTCACGCACTTTGTACTGACCTGTCACGGAATAACTGTCACCCAGGCGCAAGCGGCGGCGCTTGCCATCGACCTCTACATCCACCTGCTCTTCTGCAATACGCAATACACGCACTCCCTGTTTCGCAGCATTCTTAACTGACATCATTTGCCGCTGGCCATCCACCAGCAACAATGCTTTGCTGCCAAGAATGCCTTGCAACACAACCTGACGCGCAGGCTTGCGTTCATCTTGCGACTCCGCCTCGCACACACCAGCAAAGGCTGATAAAATCAGCAACAACCACATACCCACCATTCGAACAACCCGTTCAGACCGTTTATTTATCATGAAACCCATACGCATCTTTGTTCACATCGCCTGTGAAGGCCCCGGTTATTTTGCCACTCTGCTGGAAAACTATAACATTCCTTTTGAGCTGGTGCGTATTGATGCCGGAGAAGTGCCTCCGGTACAAATCGATGATGTCAGTGCTTTGGTTTTCATGGGTGGCCCCATGAGTGCTAATGACGATATTGAATGGATTTTACAGGAGCTGACACTCATTCAAAAAGCAGTTCATGCCAATTTACCCGTGCTGGGACATTGTCTAGGTGGGCAGCTCATCAGCAAGGCTTTGGGTGGAAAAATCACAGCAAACCCCGTAAAAGAAATTGGCTGGTTGCCCGTGCAAAAAATTCCCGGCCCACAGGCTGATGACTGGCTACAGGATTTTGCCGATGCCAGTGTGTTGTTTCATTGGCATGGTGAAACCTTTTCCATTCCCGATGGCGCAACAGCCATTCTCCGCAGTGAGCAGTGTGTACATCAGGGCTTTGTGATCGGTAATACTCTGGCATTGCAATGTCATATTGAAATGACCGATGCCATGGTGCATGAATGGACAGCACTTTATAAAAATGAACTCACAGACCCTGCAACGAGCGTGCAAAGCCAAAACGAAATAACGGAAAACCTGGAAGAACGCACCAAACAACTGCATGATGCAGCAGATGTACTTTACCGACGCTGGCTGCAACCGTTAATGGCTAACAACCAGACTGGCGATCAGGATTCACCCGAGTGATTTCTGGTGGATGCCAGACCTGCAGAATCAACCGGCATAATGTGAGTTGTTGCTTCGCTGACTGAGGTTTGCTTCACAGCCTGGGTTGACATGGTAATCACCACACCAAATATTACAACCAGCATCAATACTGTCATTGGGTCCAGTTTGGATAAAAACTTCATTTTTGCCCCCTGTTACATTATTCCGGGCGGGTAACTCGTGAGTTCGGTCCCCTGCCACAATATGTGTGTCGTCTACACAGGCGCGCACGCCCGTGACTGGATACACACTGTTTTTGTGAAACACATCACACATCCGTTTAGAATTATCGGAAAACGGTAAGATTTCTTTAAATATTTCAGGCAGATGCCAATATAAACCCGCGCGAGATCTCCAGCCAGACGGTGGATTGCCAGCTTAACTCCACCACCAGCAACGGACTATTCTGATGCTGAAAGTGTATTTCACAATATGCCATCAATGCATTTGTATCCATCAACACCTCCTCTGTCTGCCCATGACACACTGGTGACAACCAGCGGGATTTGGGCAAAATCACCCAGCACACATCCGCAGCAGTGGTGAGCAGGGACATTTTTTCCCAGTATAACCACCATCCCTTGTGATGATTGGCAGAAAGCATATAGGGTGCCAGATCAACCGTATTAGTCTGTTCAGCTCCATCGACCTCGTCAAATGGATAAAATAAATAACCTCTGATAAAAGCAGCAGGCTGGACCGGACCAGCCTCCATATGCATTAAACGTGCTTGCGCCTCAGGCAAACCTGCCAGCTTAAGTTGATGCTGAAACAAACGATCCAGCTTTATATCAAGGCGATCCTGATCAGCCGGCCCCGCCCAGTAAGGTTTACCCTCATTGTCTTTTTTTTGTAAATAAAATTTTACCGCAACTTCCCAGTGTTGCATTGGTTTTCCGTTATCCACCCGAAACAAAAAATCGAACTCTCCCAAAGTGCGTCTTCCCCCTGTTTCTTGCGATTGAAAAACAGGGACATTGTGTTGTAGTTGCTGCACACATAAAATGGCTTTCAGCCAATAGCGTAAAAGATGCTCAAAATAAATGCCCAGGCGATGGTTTTTGCATTTCGATATTGCATCCAATAAAGGCGTGGGATTTTCATCCAGCTCACGTAGATAACTTTCGTGCGTCGTATAAATGTAGTGACACCACTCATCCGCCACCAGCATCTGCCCCTCCCGAGCCTTTTGTAATAAACCAGGGGAAGCCATCACCCAGGCAAGGTCACGTACCACAGGATGTCGATAAGGGAACACCACGGCACCCGTATTTTTTGTATTCATGTCGCTGGCCGTTTAATCGCCAACATTAAATCCATCACATTAGTACCTGTGGGTCCGGTAACAATCAAATCACCACTGGCTTGCAAAAAATCGCCTGCATTTGCGCTGGCCAACGTCTGCTGCACATCAAACCCGGCCTGTATTCCGCGCTGCATAGTATGCCCATCTACCAAAGCACCAGTAGCTTGTGTCGGTCCATCACTGCCGTCTGTGCCCGCGGCCAAAAAATAATGCCCCTCCACACCGGTTAATTCTGCCGCTGCCGCCAATGCCAATTGTTGATTGCGCCCACCCTGCCCAGGGTTATCCGGCAAACGCACGGTGGTTTCTCCACCCCAGATATGTAACCCAAATTCGCCATCATACAACGCGCGAGCCAACTGCCGTCCCGCAAGTTGTGCATCACACGTTATTAGTTCCTCATGTAAATAAACGTCATACCCTAAAGCCGTCGCCATTCTTTTTGCCGCCTGCATCGCATCTTCAAGTTTTGCAACAATGTGGATATCAATTGTATTAAAACAAACGTCATCCAATAAAGGCGCAGGCGGTGCCTTGGGCAATATTTTAATCCATTCCGGCATATCTTCAGATTGTGACTCATCAACAATATCCGGACTCAAAAAGCCTGAACCAATCACCTGTGGTGAATTATCCGGCACATCAGAAATCATCAGACAGTTTACATCATGCCCTGTAAGTCGTTGCGCCAAACGTCCTCCCTTGATACATGACAATGATTTCCGCACACGATTCATCTCCGTGATACTCCAGCCACTGCCCAACAACCAACGGTTTACTTTTTGCAGATCCTCCAAACACAGTCTATCCGGTAATACCTCCACCAATGAAGAAGCACCGCCGGAAATCAAAAATATAAAATCCTGCTCTACTGGCCACACCGCCATAAATTCCAACAGAACCTGACCTGCGTACAAACTGCGTTGATCCGGTACAGGGTGTGCCGATTCCAGACATTGAATATTTTTCATACCTTGCAATTTTTTGTCACAATACCCTTCCTTGGTAATCAACAAACCCTCATCAAACATATCTCCCAGAGCCGTTATTGCACCCAGCATCATACTCGATGCTGCTTTACCAATGGCAATCACGACAACCCGCCTACCCGAACCATAGCCCGTCAATGTCTGTCGCGTGCAAATTTCCCCCTGCACAGCCGCCAATGCAGTATGATAAATGTGTAAAAGGTGCTGACGAGTTAAACTCATATTTTGTCCTGCTTCATTTTTATCGTTCACCTTGCTGAACATAGAGAGGATGGGTATTCTCTCTAATTGCACAAACAGAAAAATCAACAAGGATGATTCTGCCATGCTCTGCGAAAAATGTGGCTTCAAAAACCCGGAAAATATGCGATTTTGTGGCCAATGTGCCACACCGTTGAATATCACTTGCCCCAGTTGTAACTTTAGCAATCCATTTGATTTTGAGTTCTGTGGACAATGTGCCACCCGTTTGAGCAAAACAAAAAACACGGAAAGCCGTTCCACTGAACCATCACACACACCCAAACAACAAAGCGCGGAACGCCGTCAGCTCACTGTGCTGTTTTGTGACATCATCGGTTCCTCTTCTCTTTCCGAACGCATTGACCCCGAAGAACTGCGCGATATCATGCGTGACTACCGCGATACCTGCAATAAAATTATCAGTAGCTATGGCGGTTATATCGCACAATACCTTGGTGATGGCATACTGGTTTATTTTGGTTATCCCCATGCACACGAAGATGACGCACAACGCGCCGCCTTCGCGGCACTGGAAATTATCAAACGCATCCCGGAAAAAATTTACCCTGCACAACAAGGCGATGATGTACGGCTTGCTGTGCGGGTTGGCATTCATACTGGCCTGGTGGTTGTCGGTGAAATTGGTGGTGGTGACAAACGTTCGATGGCGCTGGGTGAAACTCCCAATATTGCTGCACGGGTCCAGGATTACGCCAGTAAAAATACCGTGGTAATCAGTGACTATACACACCAGCTGCTAAATCGACGTTTTGAATGCAAAACATTGGGTTCTCATACACTGAAGGGGTTTTCTCAGCCTTTCACTCTTTTTCAAGTACAGCAGGCTCTTGGCAATAAAAACAGATTCACAGAAGCCGGGCACCCTTCTCGCACCATGCTGGTCGGGCGAGACCAGATAACCGGTTTGTTGACGGAAAAGCTCAATCAAGCACGAAAAGGGGTTGGAAAAATTGTTTTACTCGGTGGTAATCCCGGGCTGGGAAAAACATGCATGGTGCGAATGATTTGTAAAAAAGTCGAAAAAGAAAATTGTCTTTTTCTGGGTTGTTATGGCGACCTCTACTACAAAAACAGCTTTCTTTACCCTGTTATGGATATGATGCGCCACATTATTGGACTAACTGAGGGTGACAACCCACAAAAACAGATTGCACATATTGAAAAAACCATTGCCAGGCTGGGCATGGAGCCAAAAATAGTCACTCCTGTTTTGATGGAGCTGTTATCAATTTCACTTCCTGGAGAAATTATTGCCGACACTGCTGAAACAAACTCCACCCCTCAGCAAAAAAAACAGCATACCTTCAACATTCTGATCAATATTTTACAAGCCGTTGCGCAACAACGCTTTGTTGTATTCGTTGTGGAGGATTTACAATGGATAGATCCTTCCACTATTGAATTATTGTCACTACTCGTTGAGCAACCTGAACTAACCAATATTTTTGCCCTTTTTACCTTTCGTAGTGACTTCTCCCCTCTCTGGGAAAATCACGCCAACGTGACACACATTACCCTCAACCGTCTCACTCAAAAACAATCCGGCAGTATGATCAGGCAACTGTGTCGAGGGAAAACGCTGCCCGCAGAGGTGTTTAGTGAGATTATCAATAAAACAGACGGCATTCCTTTTTTTGTCGCAGAACTTACCAACGCCGTGCTACGGTCTTCGTTGCTGGTGGAAAAAGAAGAGCATTTTGAACTCAGCCACAATATGTCTCAACTGGAAATTCCCAGTACACTGCAAGATTCGCTCATGTCACGCCTGGATGATCTTGGTGATGATAAAGAACTGGCACAACTGAGTGCCACGCTGGGACGTGAATTTACTTACGAATTATTATATGCAGCCACTCTGCAAAGTGAACTCAGCTTACAATCCAGCATGAATCGTCTCATTAATGCCGAACTATTTATCCAGAGCGGTAAACCACCAAAAGCCCATTACCGCTTTCAACATGCCCTTGTAAGAGAAGCTGCTTATCAATCATTATTAAAACGCACGCGCCAAAAATACCACCAACGCATTTCCACACTTATCAAAGAAAAATTCCCTCAACTTATTGCCGATAACCCGGAAATTCTTGCCCACCATTGCACTGAGGCTGGAAATAACGAAGATGCTTTGCATTACTGGTTATCTGCGGGAAATTATGCCATTCAACATTCGGCCAATATCGAAGCCGTCGAACACCTTAACAAAGGTCTTTCTCTGATTAAGAAAATACCCGAATCCCCCCGTTTGAATATGCATGAGCTTGCGCTACAAACCACATTGGGCCTGGCCATCATGATGAGCAAAGGTTATGCCGCACCCGAAGCAGAAAAAGCTTATGTCCGCGCCTACAGCCTGTGCCGTAACATAACAGACATTAATACCGTATTCCCCGTGTTATGTGGTTTATGGGAGTTCTACATCGTCCGTGCGGAACTGGAAAAAGCGCACAAACTCGCAAATGAATTACAACAATATGCGACACAATCTGATACCCCGAAATTTTTACTGGAAGCAAAGCGCGCGCTGGGCACTACACTGTTTTGGAAAGGGAGATTTTCTGAAGCATTACAAAATCTTGAGCTTCACATGGAACCGCAAGACGAACAATCTCACCCGCAAGCAACACTGGTTGCCTATAGCCAGGATGCGCAAGTCGCCTCGCTTGCCAATGCCGCATGTGTTTTATGGCTGCTTGGGAAAACGGACTTGGCATTAACACGAGGTCAAGCCGCACTGAGCCTGGCCAAACGCCTGGCACATCCATTCAGCCAGGCTTACGCTTTGCATTTCATGGGAACGCTGTCCCAACTTTGTGGTAACCACAAAGCCACCTACCGTTATGCCGATGCACAAATTACGCTGAGTGAAACTTATGGGTTTTCGTTTTGGGCGGCCACGGGTCATATGTTAAAAGCATGGTCGGAATCAACAGAACAACCAGCAGACAGTATTTGTAACCGTTTCCAGCAGGCACTGCACGATTATGAAAAATCCGGCAACCGACTCGCTCGTTCTTATTTTCAGGCCATCCTGGCAGAGCTTTTACATAATGCAGGAGAAACCGACAAAGCCCGACAAACTATTGAGTCCGCATTACGAGAAACCGCCTTCACCGGCGAGGCGTTTTTTACCGCAGAACTGCTTCGCATCAGAGGTAATTTTACTATTGCAAATGATGCGGGTGCTCATAATCTTGCAGAACAATATTTGAATGAGTCATTGGCTATTGCCAAGCAACAAAGCGCCAATGCCCTCGTGCTACGCACAGAAACCAGCCTTGCCGAACTTCAAAAAAAAACCACCGCGACGGGAAAAACACACTGAGAACACGTTAATATTCCCCGACTGATTATTGTCACCTGCTGAATAAACGCCTTATCTTATTGATAAACAGAGAAAATAATTTTCCACATCAGACCTGACCGTATATATACCCGTAGCGATTGAGATTTAGGTTAAACCTAAATCCCAAACGCCACGGGTATAGTGGGTCACATTACCTTCTTCCACGCCAGTAGTACCCAACCATTTTCATACTGTATTCAATCGAAAAATTTTAAAGCGCTTCTTGTGCTGGCCGATACACAGTGACATGCACTGTGTTTTTACAGCATCGTATACACTCGGAAAATCAATCATATAAAACACGTTATACCTGAGATATAAAGGCACGGAAAAATGTATAACTATTGGAAAAAGTATGTGTATTTGATCCCCACTTGTCTGAGGATAAAACAGTATGTATTTTATATTGGTTTTTTTTTACTAACACCAGGCATTGCCTTTTCTTCTGCCAATCCGGTACTCACACCAATGACAGAACAACAAACAAACATTCGCTCTTTCCATGAAACAACAGAACTGGCTGAGATTATCTGGACCAACCTAACTAATCACTTTATTAAATACTATGAAAGCGGTGATTATCAAAATGCGCTTCTTGTCGCACAGCGCACCTATACTATAGCCGACAATAATTTTGGTTCAAATGATGTTAATACCGCTGATGCATTATTAAAACTTGGCATTATCAGGCAAACATTAGGCAGCCTGAACGAAGCAGAAAATCACTTATTGAAAGCATTACTTATTCTTGAAAAACAACTCAGCCCGAACCATCCGGATCTTGCTGTTGTCATGACAAACATTGGCAATGTTTATTTTGAATCACAACGCCCTGAGTTATCCGAAAAATATCATCAACAAGCCCTGAAAATTCGTATAAATTCCTTTAATGCAAATGACTCTGCAATTGCACAGTCAACTTACAATCTGGCTGTACTGTATGAAAGCCAACACAAATATGAACAGGCAGCGGTTTTTTATCAGCAAGCAATCAGCTTATGGTCAGCAAGCATGGACCCCATGCATCCTTATGTCGGTAACGCGCTCAGCAATTTAAGTGTTGTTTACAACAAACAGGGGAAATATAAAGAAGCCACCGACATCCTGCAACGCATGCTTGTTTTTAAAAAATTTGTTTTTGGTGCTCAGCATGAAGAAGTTGCGCAAACACTCATCAACCTGGGTACAAACTATCTCGAACAAGGCGAATACAACCCGGCCAGTCATGCCTACGAAGAAGCTCTGAACATTGCACAGCATGTGCTGAGTTCAGCAGATCCACAACTGGCATTGCTGATGTATACCCTGGCCAATATTTATCACACCCAGGCTCGCATTGAAGAGCAAAACCAGACTCCTTCCGGGACGGGTATCATACTGGCCAATAACCCGACGACCCTGAAAGATACTGCACAGAGAAAAACAGCTCTTTTTGCACAAGCCCTGCCACTTTATGAAAAAGCCGCCGAAATACTCGATGCTGGTGAAAACGAAACACAATCTGCACTGGATGTTGTCTTGACTGAACTTGCCATACTGTACAAAGAGATTGGCAATACCGATATGGCAAAAGCAATCGAGTCACGCATCACTCACTAAGGAATGGAAATTAAATAACTCATACAATTGGCACCTCTGCTTCAGCCCGTCTTCGCCCGTTCTTCAATCACAAAAGATCGAAATAGAACGACTATTCCTGCACTTTTGTTCAATCAGAACGAACGAATACGAACTAAATCAGAGCGCCACTTATATAAGTTATTTAATTTCCATTCCTAATCTGTCAGCCAACAGTTTATTTCAGACCACGCTCCAGATCAGCCTGAATATCCATAATTTCTTCCAGTCCTACCGCAACACGTACCAGGCCATCGCTGATACCCGCTTCGGCACGCCGTTCAGGATCAACACGGCCATGTGTTGTGGTGGCCGGATGGGTAATTGTACTTTTAGTATCACCCAGGTTTGCGGTAATTGATATCAAACGAGTGTTATCAATAACGCGCCATGCCGCTTTTTGGCCACCCTTCACTTCAAAAGATAATACGCCACCAAAACCATTTTGCTGTCGTGCTGCCAATGCGTGCTGGGGATGTGATGTCAGGCCGGGGTAATTCACTTGGGCTACGGCCGGTTGTTGTGCCAGCCATTCTGCCAATATTTGGGCATTACAGCTGTGTGCTTCCATGCGAATGCGTAATGTTTCCAATCCTTTTAAAAATACCCAGGCATTAAACGGGCTCATGCAAATGCCCCCCGTACGCACCACACCCGCAATATCTCCGCCCACACATTCTTCAGTACCAACAATGGCTCCACCAATACAACGCCCTTGACCATCCAGGTATTTGGTGGCCGAATGAATAACAATGTCTGCACCCAACATCAATGGTTTTTGTAACGCGGGCGTGCAAAAACAATTATCCACCACTAACTGACAACCATGGGCATGGGCCAAATCGGCCAGCGCCTGCACATCTGCAATTTCCGTTACAGGGTTTGATGGGGTTTCCAAAAACAAAATTTTGGTTTCGGGACGTATGGCTGCTTCCCATGCCGATAAGTCGGTTAATGGCACATAGGTGGTTTCCACACCAAATCGTGTCAGAATGTTATTAAACAACACCACTGTGGAGCCAAAAATAGCCCGTGATGAAACAATATGATCCCCGGCTTTCAATAACCCCAAACAGGTTGTCAGAATAGCTCCCATACCGGATGCCGTAGCGACACAACGTTCTCCACCTTCCAACGCAGCCAGGCGTTTCTCAAAAGTGCGCACGGTAGGATTGGTAAAGCGCGAATAGATGTTGCCCGGCTCATCACCCGAAAACCGTGCTGCGGCCTGAGCTGCACTGTTGTATACATAACTGGAAGTGGTGAAAATGGCTTCGCCCTGCTCACCTTCGTTAGTGCGTTCATGTCCGGCCCGTACCGCCAGTGTATCGAACCCGTATTGTTCTTCATTATCGTGTGACATTGTTTGCCTCGCATTTTCTTTCATTATTTTCAACCGGGCATTTGCCATCAATCTTTGGGCACAAAAAAACCCGCTCAGCCAACGCCAAAGCAGGTTATTGCAACATCACCTCGCTTTAGCCGTATTTATTTCGCGCCCGCAAGCTGATCTCAAATCGGCGCGTTAAGTTGCAGACTAGTAAAACCAGCCAATTCCGTCAAGTTTTTCTCTTTGTCCTTTCTTCTACCCTTAAATGTGAATTAAGCCGTATTGTGTAACTCAATCACTGCATTATCGTCATCATCTGCGTTTTCGCGCGCACCATCGCTGCGCTTGCCTTCGATAAAGTCCAGGTAGTCCTGAGTCACATCGCCCGTGACATATTCACCATCAAACACAGAGGTATCAAAATTTTCTACCTCCGGGTTGCCATGGCGGGAGGCTTCGACCAGATCATCCAGATCCTGATAGACCAGCCAATCTGCACCAATCGCTTCGGCAATCTGTTTATCGTCTCTACCATGCCCCACCAGTTCGTTCACCGATGGCATATCAATGCCGTACACATTGGGGAAACGTACCGGAGGTGCCGCCGAGGCGAAATACACTTTATTGGCCCCGGCTTCCCGCGCCATTTGAATAATCTGTTTTGAGGTGGTACCACGTACAATGGAGTCATCTACCAGCAGTACATTTTTACCCTTGAATTCCAGATCAATGGCATTGAGTTTTTGACGCACAGATTTTTTGCGTTGTTTTTGTCCCGGCATAATAAACGTGCGACCGATGTACCGGTTTTTAATAAACCCCTCACGGTACACCGTGCCCAGCTGATAAGACAGTTGCAACGCGGAGGTGCGACTGGTATCGGGAATCGGAATAACCACATCGATGTCGTGCTGTGGGTAAACCCGTAAAATTTTCTTCGCCAATGCCTCCCCCATGCGCAAACGTGCCTTGTAAACAGAGATACCATCAATGATGGAATCCGGCCGTGCAAAATACACATGCTCAAAAATACAGGGGCTGGCTTCTGGTTTCTTCGCGCACTGCTGCGTGCTGAACCCGCCATTCACATCAATAAATACCGCTTCACCCGGGGCAATATCTCGTATCAGATCAAAACCCAGCGAATCCACAGCAACACTTTCCGAAGCAATCACGTACTCATCACCACGCGGTGTTTCGCGCTTGCCGAACACCACAGGGCGAATCCCGTGCGGATCGCGAAAACCCACAATGCCGTAACCGGTAATCATTGCCACCACGGCATATGCGCCTTTGCAGCGACGATGCACAGCAGCCACCGCCTCAAAAATATCATTGGCATCCAGGGTTAGCTTGCCTTCGTGTTGCAGCTCATGCGCAAACACGTTGAGCAGCACTTCGGAATCAGAATCGGTATTAATGTGCCTGCGATCAGCACGGAACAAATCACGCTTCAGCTCGGCAGCATTGGTAAGATTACCGTTATGCGCCAGCGAAATACCAAACGGTGAATTGACATAAAACGGTTGTGCCTCGGCTGAGGAAAAACAACCCGCTGTGGGATAACGCACATGGCCAATCCCCATGTTGCCCTGTAGGCCTCGCATATGCCGGGTGCGAAACACATCACGCACCAGACCGTTATCCTTGCGCAGATACAAGCGCCGTTTGTCACAGGTGACAATGCCCGCAGCATCCTGTCCCCGATGCTGTAAAACGGTTAATCCATCATATAAATTCTGATTAACGTTTTCCGTTCCAACGATGCCGATTATGCCGCACATGCAAAATACCTCATCAAAACCTTCATTATTTATTTGATCACTATCCTGTACGCCAGGGTTGATCAGAGATAGCACCATTCATTAATTCCGGTGCTATGGTGTGCCACAACCACAACGCCAATTTGTGAAACACATCAATCAGTACCGACTCCTGCCACCAGGGGTCCTGAGATATTTCCGTCATACCCGCCAAAAATACCAGCACGGCCACCACCACCACGCCACGCGCAATACCAAAAATCATGCCGATCATGCGATCCGTGCTGGTCAGCCCCGTCTTTGTCACCAGTGAGCTGGCAAGATGATTAACCAGTGCAGCAATCACCAGTGTCACTACAAACAAGATGGTAAATGACACCACCAGACGCACAGAGGGGACGGAAATTCCGGTCAACAATAAATCAGCAAAACCCCTGAAAAAAAGTAACGCAATGAAAAAGGCGGCCAGCCAGCCCAACAATGACAGCGCCTCCCGCACAAAACCCCGCATCAAACTGAACAACGCAGAAATAGCAATGACACCGGGAATGACTATATCGACCCAAATCATAATCGCATCAGACTCCTCAAGGGTAAGCCTGCACCAGCCCTTTCAAACCGGCCTCTTTAACCAGACGCTGGCGCAGTTTGTCTGCCGCAACCTTGCTGAGCTCCGGTCCCACACGCACCCGATACACACGGCCAGACGCACCCTTAATCGACTCCACAAAACTGGCATACCCCTGCTTGCGCAACTTGTCGCGCAACGCTCGGGCATTGTTGCGCGCAGAAAAACTACCCACTTGTACCACCCAACCACTGGGCTTCCCGGATTCAGCAGATTCAGCAGATTCAACCTTAGCAGGAGCGGCCTTTACAACAGGCGGCGAAATTGGTTTTGCCGGTGCTTTTTCGACAACTTTTGCCGGAGGCTTTGTTGGCGATTGATCCACTACTTTTTTCTCCGGGACAGATTTGCCAGACACGGCGGGAGATTCATTTTCTTCATCTTCATCGCCCAAAGGCACCACGGGGGCAGCCGCTACCAGTGGCGCCTTGGGTGCATCAGGTACAGGCGGAAAACGGAAATCCGGTTCAGCAGGAATATTACTGCCATCGATACTACCACCGAGATTGCCCTCGCCCGACAATAGCATGGGGATAAAAATCACCGCCAGCGCCACCAGCACCACTGCGCCTACTAATCGCTGTTTGAGTTGAATATTCACAAAATGCCTCTGTGCCCAATGAAATGTGAATTGGGCGCTTAGTTCACACTAAAGCGTGATTATACTGCCTCGTCCAGTACCGCCGCCACTGTATAAAATGATCCCGTCACCACAATACGGTCCTTTGCTGTGCTGGCGGCCAATGCGCCCTGGTAGGCTGCCGCAACATCATCAAAAATTTCTATTGAGACATTGCTGGCTGGGGTTTCCGTTAGGCCAGCTAACAGCGCGGCGCGTAACTGCTCGACCGAGGCCGAACGGGGCACTGGCAGGGGCACGAGATACCAGCAATCCACTACCAATCGCAATTGCGCCACCACAGTATCGATATCCTTGTCCGCCAGCATACCCAGCACCGCAAAAGTGCGGCCCTGGCAATCCTGACGCGCCAGATTATCAGCCAATGCCAGCGCACTTTGTGCATTGTGCGCCACATCAAAAATTTGCAGCGGCGCACCTGGCAGGACTTGAAAGCGTCCCGGCAACGATACGGACTGCAACCCCTGGGCAATCTCTGCCGCAGCCACGGGAAATTCCGTATTCACCGCAGCCAGCACCGCCAACACACCAGCCGCATTGTTCAATTGAAAATCACCGGCCAGAGCGGGCAAAGGCAGGTTTTCAAAACGCTGCTGTGAATCGCACCAGCTCCAGAGGCCATCAGCCCTCTGTCCGTCAGGTCTTTCAACAAAAAAGTCCTGCCCCAACAGTGACAGCGGTACCTCCAGCGATTCTGCCACCGACAATAACGATGCCGGTGGTGTCGGGTCAGCACATACTGCTGGCCGCCCCTTGCGCAATATACCGGCTTTTTCACGCGCAATCGTTTCGCGGTCACTGCCCAGCCAGTCCACATGATCCACATCAATAGCGGTGATTAATGCCACATTGGCATCCAATATATTCACCGCATCCAAGCGTCCGCCCAGCCCGACTTCGAGGATCACCACATCCACTTCGGCATGATGCAAAATATCGATGGCGGCAAGAGTGCCAAATTCAAAATAGGTTAAACGAACATCCGCACGAGCTTGATCAATGCGCTCGAAAGACGCGCACAACATGGCGTCATCCACTGATCGCCCTTCCAGCTTGATACGCTCGTTGTAACGCAATAAATGCGGCGAGGTATAACTGCCAACACGGTGACCAGCAGCAAGCAAAATGGCTTCCAGCATCGCTACGCTGGAACCCTTGCCATTGGTGCCGGCAACCGTAATCACGGTAAAATCAGGACGCGTAAGCTTGAGCCGCGCCAATACAGAGCCTACTCGCTCCAGCCCCAGGTCAATCTCTACGGGATACAGGGTTTCCTGCCAGGCCAGCCAGTCTTTGAGGGTGTTAAAGCGCATTGACGAATGCGATATGGGCTACGAGCCCATGAATCCGATAGACTTCCCGGCCCCCGGTTTGGCCTTGCATTCTTTTTCCAGCGCACTCAGTAAATAACGGGGATCAATTGTTTTATTCAAACTCCGGGACTGACGCACAACGGTTGCAAAATCCCCAGGTGTAAGGTTATCAAGCCGCGCTAAAACGATTTTGTATTGCTTCGTTTCACTCTTGAGGTTACAGCCATGTTCCTTCAACACTTGCAGGAATAATGTCCACGCTTGCTCGGACTTCATATAATCAAATTTTATCTTCAGATCAAAACGGCGCAGCGAAGCCGCATCCACAAGATTCAATAAGTTCGTAGAAGCGATGAACACACCATTAAAGCTTTCCATCTGGACCAATAATTCATTGACTTGAGTGATTTCCCATGAGTTTTGAGAGGAGCCACGATCCAGCAGAAAACTGTCTACCTCATCAACAAGCAGCACCATATCATCGGCTTCAG
>WFQM01000343.1 GCA_015487095.1 Gammaproteobacteria bacterium
CAATGACGCCACGATGGAGACGTTACTCACCATCCACCGAAAGTGGAGGAGACCCTCTCATCACTCTACCTGTACGATGTAAATAACATAGTTTAAATGTAAGTACATAACCACGCAAAAAATGCAGAAAAAAATGCAGAAAAAAAAGAAGGGTACCCGCAAGGGTTTTACCACAGGGGCATGTTCTGCCGCTGCGGCCCGTGCTGCGTGTCTGGGATTGCTGACCAATGAAGTGCCGGATGATGTGGAGTGTCAGCTACCCAACGGCCAGCAGGTGCGCTTTGCGGTGACTGAGGGTTATTGCAAAAATGGTCGGGCCCATGCGGTGGTGATCAAGGATGCCGGTGATGACCCGGACGTTACCCACAAGGCACCGCTGACTGCCGACGTGCGTTTACTGCCGGGATACCCGGATCAGGTGCTGATCAAAGGTGGCTCCGGTGTGGGTGTAGTCACGATGGCGGGGCTGGGTCTGGAAGTGAACGGCCCGGCGATTAATCCTGTTCCGCAAAAAAATATCGAGGAAAATGTGCGTCTGGTGGCAGGGTCGTTATTGGAGACACAGGGGCTGGAAGTGACCATTTCCGTGCCCGGTGGTGAGGTCATGGCGAAGCGTACCCTGAATGCGCGATTGGGGATCATCGGTGGAATTTCCATTTTGGGTACCACGGGTATTGTGCATCCTTATTCCACGGCGGCGTTTCGTGACAGTGTGATCCAGGGTATTCAGGTGGCGTCCAATCAGGGACAGGATACAGTGGTGTTGACCACTGGCGGGCGCACGGAAAAATTTGTTATCCGTGAACTGTCATCATTGGCTCCCGCCTGTTTTGTACAAATGGGTGATTTTCTCAAATATGCACTGGACACTGCGGTAAAAGAAGATATCAAACATGTGATCATCGGCGGCATGGTGGGCAAGCTGACCAAAATGGCGCAGGGCGAAACCATTACTCATGCCAATCGCAATGCGGTGAATACCGGTTTGCTGGCGGAGCTGGCAGCGGGTATTGGCGTGCCCGATGATGTTTGTGATGATATTCGTGCGGCGGAAACGGCACGTTATGCGGGTGAGCGCATTGAGGCTTTGGGGAAGGGCGCTGAGTTTTATCAGGCGCTGGGTAATAAAGTGATCAGCACCGTTATGGCGCGTTACCAACATGCACCGTTTGATCTTAATGTGCTGATTTGTGATTTTGACGGCAACAAGTTGGCGGAGACCTAATGGTGGCATCCAACACTCCCATCTATATTATAGGCGTGCTGGACAACGGCACCGAGGGTATGACTCCCGTTGCGCTGGCGCATATTGCAGCAGCGGATGTGGTGATCGGTGCTCATCGTACTTTGGCATTGTTTGCTGACAATTTTGTCGCTGACATAACACAACATGATATTGCGCAGGGTCTGTCAAAAGTGCCGGTGTGGATTACTGAAGCACAGGCCGATGATCTGAAGGTCGTGGTGCTGGCCACGGGCGACCCCCTGTGTCATGGCATTGGTCGTTATCTGATGAATAAACTGGGTAACGAACAGTGTGAAGTGATACCTAATGTCTCTACCCTGCAACTGGCCTTTGCACGTTTGGGGCTGGCCTGGCAGGACGCGGTGATTGCATCTGCTCACAGTAAAGATGCCGGAGAGTGGTCAAATGAAGCCGGGCCGGAGCATGGTTTGTATCCATTGTTACAGACGGTACAAAACCATTCTCTTATCGCCTTGTTTACCAGCCCTGAAAATACCCCGGACCGTATCGCGCGTATGCTGCTTAGTGCTGGTTTGGATGAGTCATTTACAATGTCTGTGGCAGAAGCCCTGTTGACCGATGACGAAAATATTATTCACGAACTGTCGTTGAGCGATGCGGCAGCGGCCCGTTTTGTCAGTCCTAACGTAGTGGTGTTGCAGCGCATAACACAAAATAGCCTTCCCGTGTTTGGTTTGGATGATGCCTGTTATGCGCAACGAAAACCGGATAAAGGACTGATCACCAAACGTGAAGTACGGGCTGTGTCATTAGCACGTCTGCAACTGCATGCAGACAGTATTGTCTGGGACATCGGTGCCGGTTCCGGCTCGGTGGGCCTGGAAGCGGCACGTTTGTGTTGCTCGGGTTATGTTTATGCCATTGAAAAAAATCCGGCTGATTTCGCCATTGTTCAGCAAAACCGCGAAAATATGGCCATCACCAATTACCGTGTGCAGCATGGCAAAGCACCTGAACGGTTAGACACCTGGCCGAACCCGGATGCGGTGTTTCTGGGTGGCTCGGGCGGAGAGCTGGCAGAGCTGATTCGTTTGTGTCTGTCGCGCCTGAAAGCGGGGGGCTGGTTAGTGATGAACTTTGTCACCCTGGAAAATCTGACGCAAGCAACACAAACGCTTAAAGCAGAAAATGCCCAATGGGATGTGACCCAGTTGCAGGCCAGCCGCAGCCAACCGATTTTGCATATGCATAGAATGGCCGCTGAAAATCCAGTGTGGATTGTCTGTGCCCAGGCAGCGGAAAAACCGACAGAGATGAAAGAATAATGAATAACGGTATTTTGTACGGGCTGTCACTGGGGCCGGGTAATCCGGATTTAATGACGCGCCGTGCCTGGGCATTATTGCAGACGGACAAAGTCTGGAGTTATCCCATTCGTAATGCAAAAAGCGATAGTTATGCGCTAGGTATTGTTTTGCGCGCAGGACTTGAATTACCCGCCGAGCATATGCCATTGATTTTTCCCATGACACATGATGCCGAGAAACTTGCCAAATACTGGCTGCGTGCCGCAGAGAGTGTGCTGGAAAAATTACAGGCCGGGGAGGATGTTTTGTTTCTGGTGGAAGGTGATGCCTCAACCTATTCAACCTTTGGCCATCTGGCGAAGACTGTTGCTGCATTGGATGAAACAGTCATCATTGAAACAGTCGCGGGCGTGCCTTCATTTAATGCCGCCGCTGCGCGGGTGCAGATGCCATTGGCGGATGTGGATGACACCGTTGCGATTATTCCGGCGGGTTACGGCCTGGACGTGATTGCCACCATGCTCGATGAATTTGACACGTTGATCCTGCTTAAAGTCAAACCCTTATTGGATGACATTATTGATTTACTGACCGAACGTGAATTGTTACCGCACAGTCGTTTTATTGAAAAAGCCGGTACGCCGGAAGAGCGGGTGATTACCAATATCAGTGGTTTGTATGGCGAAAAAGTTAACTACCTGTCTTTGCTGCTGGTTAAAAACCCTCATCGGCAACGGGGTGAAATGATTCGAGGCTGTCGTAAAAAAACGGTATTGAAAAACGTTTCGTAATATATGTAGGGTGGGCAATGCCCACCCTACACAAGCAGCGGAAAACTAAAGTGAAAAGGTTTAAAGATGAATAATACTGTAACACCTTCAACAACACCCCGTGTGGCATTCATTGCCATCACCAAACACGGTGCCACTCAGGTGGCGGCAATGGCTTCACGTATGCCCGAGGCTGATATTGTAGTGGCGGAAAAATTTGCACCATTAATGGTGGATGTACCCAATAAAGTTAATGCCTATGTCGGCCCGCTGCGTGAACAAATGGCCGGGTTTTTTGCCAACTATGATCAACTTGTATTTTTTGTATCTTTGGGTGCCGTGGTGCGGTTGATTGCCCCACATCTCAAATCCAAGGACGAAGACCCAGGTGTGCTCGTGGTGGATGATGCTGCTCAGTTTGTGATTCCGGTGTTGTCCGGTCATGTCGGTGGTGCCAATGCCTATGCTGAACAGTTATCAAATATGCTGGGTGCCACTGCTGTGCTGACCACGGCCTCTGATGTGGGCAAGACTATTCCAGTGGATATTTTGGGGCGTGAACTGGGCTGGAAGGTGGAAGCCCCCAAACTGAATATTACCCGTGTCTCCGCCCATGTGGTGAATGAGGAGCCCATTGCCCTGGTACAGGAATGTGGTTCAAAAAGCTGGTGGACCCGTCCAACGCCGCTGCCAAAAAATATTCATCTGTTTGATAAATTTGAAGATGTTGACCTGAATAAATTTCCGGGACTGTTATGGATTACCCAACGGGAAATAGATGATAAAACCTGGGCCAGTCTGGATGAACGTTTGGTGGTTTATCGCCCGCCACAAGGTCAGGAAGCTTGAAACCCCAAGATATGGACGGAAAGTTGGTTTTAGGCATGGGCTGTGATCGTGGTGTTTCGCTGGAAACACTGAACACAGCGCTTGACCAGGCGCTGGAGAAAATCAACCAAACTCGTGATGCAGTAATGGCCCTGGCCAGCATTGATAAAAAAAATGACGAGCTTGCCTTGTTGGCACTGGCAGAACAGCAGTCCTGGCCATTGCATTTTTTCAGTGCTGGGCAACTGGCGCAGGTGGAAGTACCCAACCCCTCAGCGGTGGTGATGAAGTATATGGGAACGCCAGCGGTAGCAGAGGCCGCTGCCATACTGGCGGCACAGGCCAGCATGCAGGATTTATTGGTAGAGAAACATAAATATAGAGGTGTCGATGGAAAAAATGCCACGGTGTCGATTGTAAAAAGCTTGTTGTAAAGTTTTTTCTTGCTCGATTTGAAGTGTTCATTGGTCTTTTTGTTTTTCTCTATTTAACACAGAATAAACGTGTAGAGTCTGGTGGAACCGCTGCGCTTGTTCCACCCTACTGATCGAGAGTGGAGTTGGAGCATTCGTTGATTTTTTTGTTTCGCTCTATCCGATACAAGGCAAAACCGTAGGGTGGAACAAGCGCAGCGGTTCCACCATGACCATGCATAAGCTCTGCAAATTCGATGACCTGAAGTCGGAAAAATAGTCCTCATGCAGCCGTTGCGTTTTAAGTATCAACGGCCCTAAAAAGACCATCGACATGATCAGTATATTCAAAATCAGGAATTATAAAAAAGTACCAGCAGTAGATGAAACTGGTGGGAGTTTAACAAGCTTGTTTAGCCTGACGGCTATGCACTTGAGGGGAAAAGGTCACCCCTCTACCCCGGTTTTCCTATAAAAATTAACGATAAACAGAGGTTGCACAATGAGTAAAGGTAAAATTCTGCTGGTGGGTTTTGGCCCCGGTGCCAAAGAGCATATGAGTGGCCGTGCCATCGCCGCAATTGATGAAGCCGATGTAGTGATCGGTTACACCACCTATATCAAGTTAGTCCAGGACCAACTTGAAGGCAAAGAGGTGGTGAAAAAAGGCATGACTGAGGAAATAGACCGCTGCATCGAAGCCTATGAGCAGGCACAACAAGGCAAGGTAGTAGCGTTGATTTCATCGGGTGATATTGGTGTGTACGGTATGGCGGGGCCAACTTATGAAGTGTTGCTGAAATCCGGCTGGACACCCGACAGCGATATCGAAGTGGAAGTAGTGCCGGGCAGTACCGCGTTGTCAGCCTGTGCTTCTTTGGTGGGCGCACCGCTGACCCATGATTTCTGTTCAATCTCCTTGTCGGATCTGCTCACTCCCTGGCCGGTGATTTCACGACGATTGGAAGCAGCGGCGCGCAGTGATTTTGTGCTTGCCTTGTACAACCCCAAAAGTGGTCGTCGCACCGGACAAATTGTCGAAGCGCAGCGTATTTTGTTGCAACACCGTAAACCCGAAACACCGGTCGCCATCGTCAAGTCCGCTTATCGTGAAGCGCAAAATATACAGATTGTACGCCTGGACGAAATGAAAGATTGCAAAATCGGTATGTTGACCACGGTGTTGGTGGGTAACAGCAGCACTTTTCTTGAACAGGGTTTGATGATTACTCCGCGTGGTTATGCCAATAAATACAGCAGTATCACGGGTGAAATCAAAGAGGGTGAAAAACGTGGCCGCTCGTTGAGCATGGGCCTGGATGGCTGGCAGGAATGTGTACGTGAATATTTGCGTGATGGTTTACAACAGGGTCGTACACCATCGTTACGTGAAGTGACAAATTATTTTGATATGCCACGGGGACAGATTCTCAGCGCCATTGCCGCAGGGAATGAAGAGGATTCTGCCGGTGAATTTTCAGCGGTAGCAGTGAATGATGACCTGTTGAAACTGGTACAGGACGATGCCAGTGAATGGGGCAGGGTGAGGGTTGTGGTGCGCAGTGAAGGCGATGCGGTGACAGAGCTTATGTTGAATGCCGGTGATTTTAAATCCCGTGGTGAATGGCTGAATATCGAAAATGCGCATTTTCATCTGCATATCCACTGGCGCAATGTGGCGGCGGCATGGATGCTGAAACGCGGTAATTCATTGTGCAGTGTGCATTTTGTCGATGCCACCGGTGATGCGGTGTTTAATCTTTCGCTGATCAGGTCAGAAGGTGAATTTGATACTGCTGCTTTAAAGCATTACCAACAGGTCTGGCAGCGGCAAGTGAATAACGCACAACCTTCGTGATGGCACTATCAAGCCAGGTGTTGTAAACGCAAAGTTCGCAGAGGCGCAAAGACTATATTGTTTTTCTTTGCGCTCTTTGCGTCTTCGCGCACTTTGCGTTAAATACTCAATAATAAATTTTTGATTGAGTCAATCATCGGGTTAATACATTGACCTGTTTTTAGCCGACATCCAGAGAGATGCTGATGTTGAGTGGTACTGATAAATGACGTGTTATGAACGCAGAGGCCACAGAGACGCAGAGGTCGCAGAGAAAAACACGAAAAACTCTGCGCCTCTGTGTCTTTGCGACCTCTGTGTTAAATACTCGGTAATTTTTAAAAAATAGCGTATTTTTAGCGTTTGATTCACCTCGTTCCCACGGTCCTCCGTGGGAACGCATAAAGATAAAGAGGTAGAAAAATGAGTGAATTGGAAAAACCAAAAATGATGAATTACGCACGCCATATGCTGGTGTGTGTCGGCCCGCGTTGCACTGAAGAAGGTGAGTCGCAGGAGTTGTTTGATTCACTGGGCGAAAAATTCAAAGCCGCCGGTATCGACAAAGGTGAGTTGCGCGTAAAACGCACCCGCACCCAATGTTTTGCGACTTGTAAATCCGGGCCGGTGCTGTGTATTCAACCCGATGGCATCTGGTATTACAACGTGACCGAAGCCAATCTGGATCGCATTATCAAAGAACATCTGGTGGGTGGCGTGCCGGTGGAAGAATTGATTTATCACCGTGGCCCCGAATGTGCGGCCTGATAACGAATGACAACACATCACTTTTCTGAAACTGATCGTGAAGTGCTATATCACGTTATCCGTGAGCGTCGTGATATGCGTCACTTTATTGCAGGCAACAAAGTGGATGATGCGGTACTAACGCGCATTCTTGATGCAGCGCATGCAGCTCCTTCGGTGGGTTTGATGCAGCCCTGGCGTTTTATTCAGATTACACAAACCGACCTGCGTTACCGCGTGGCGGCACTGGTGGAGCAGGAGCGTATAC
>WFQM01000344.1 GCA_015487095.1 Gammaproteobacteria bacterium
CCTATAGATCAAATAATATACAATGATAACGTGGAATATGGCATTGAATATATCCCGCATAAAAATGGACCAGCCGCCGCAACCCTGATTTTTTATATGTCAATTGGTGGCGAATAATTTTAATCCGGCAAAAAATATTGCCTGGATTGACCAATAAGCTAATTTTTTCCCGAAGATACTTCTTCTGTTTCATGAGGCTTGAACTTGCTTTGTGTACGAATTCGGTAAAGCTGTTCAACCGGTAACACCGCAACAATACCATCACCTTCCAGACCAACATGTGCGGCTTTCATAATCGCATCAGCAATTTCTTCCGCCTTGGAGGCTTCGGTAAATATTTCAATGCGTGCATGGTTTACCATCCAGTCATTGCTGTAAAGGTCGGCATATTCACCATAACCTTTTACCTTGCTGATACTAAAGCCATGCACACCCAGCGTTTGTAATGTTTGCGCAACCTTTTCACAAGATTCACAGCGAATAATGGCGGTTACTTTTCTGAAGTTAAAATCCATAAGAAACTCCTAAAAATACAGGGTGTCTGAAAGTGACACCCTGATGACATTTGATTAATAATAAATTCCAGCCTTATGTTTTTGACCATCCTCGGTTTTAAAAAGGATCATCATCTGATGTTTTCCTTCATGACCCAGGTCATAACCAGCCATGTACCAGTCACCCATTTTCATTACCTTTTTGGTTTCTTCTTTACCATTGGGATGTACCACTTTTGTATTTATGGTGACGTTATTCAAGGCTTTTCCATCTTTTTCTATCTTGATCATAAAGTCATGACTACCGCCCATTTCCTTACCGGTTTTAGCTTTCATAATATGAAAATTAACATTGTAACCATCGACTTCTTTTTCCACCAGAAACATATCCTCTTTTTTGTGTGACATGCCCTTTTCATCATGACTATCTGAACCATGACCATCATGATGGTCATCATGTTTCATGCCGCTCATATTGCTGTGATCGTCGTCATGGCCATGATCATGACCCTCCGATGCCTGGGCGACACTCATGGAAATCAGCAAAGCAGTAAGAGCTGGAATAAGTATCAATTTTTTCATTTTTATCTCCTGTTATATCATCGTTAAAAAGTTATTCAATATGTAATAATTATCGTTATGCGAAACATTCAGGCCGCTTCATTTTTTACCATCCGTCGTCGCAATTGTCGTTCTTGGAACTGCAATACCAAACCATAAATTACTGGCAATACCAGCAAACTTAAAATAGTTACAGTAGCCATACCGCCCACCATAGGTGCCGCAATACGTTGCATAACACTGGAGCCTGTGCCGGTGCCCCACATGATGGGCAACAAACCGGCAATAATGGCAGTGGCAGTCATCACAATAGGACGCACACGCTCCGAGGTTCCTGCGTGTACTGCTTCCATGATTTCTTTTGCATCCAAATGTCCTCCTTTGTCGCGGCGTCGCCGTGCGATTTCGTGATCGATAAAAGTTAACACCAGCACACCGATTTCCGCCGCCACGCCTGCCAGGGCAATAAAGCCTACCGCTACGGCTACTGACATATTAAAACCCAGCCAGTAGATCAGCCAGAAACCGCCGATCAGCCCAAAAGGAATGGACAGCATGACCACCAGTGGCTCTGAGATATTGCGGAAGTTGAAATACAACAGCAGAAAGATCACCAACAGCGTCACAGGCACTACAATTCGCAGACGCTCGGCGGCACGTTCCATGTATTCAAACTGCCCGGACCATACCAAGGTGTAACCTGCCGGAATCTGCACCTGGGCCTTCACCACTTCTTTGGCATTGGCTACATAACCACCAATATCCGAGGTCTTGATGTCCACATAAACCCAGGCATTGGGTCGTGAATTTTCGCTTTTGATGGCGGGTGGGCCGCGTCGCAGTTTCAGCTCGGCCACCAGCGCCAGAGGAATCTGCGTTCCCGTGGGTGTGGGGATCAATACCCGCTTTAATTGCTCCATGTTGTCACGCAATTCACGCGGGTAACGCACGTTGACCGGATAACGCTCCAGTCCTTCCACCGTTTGCGTGACATTCATACCACCGATGGCACTTTGAATAATGTCCTGCACATCCCCCACGGTAAGACCGTAACGTGACGCTGCGACACGGTCGATGTCAAAGTCCAGGTAATAACCACCGGCTGCTTTATCACCAAAAGCCGATAGTGTATCGGGCATGGTTTTCAATGCCCGTTCGATGTCACCTGCTACGGTCTCCAGCACGTACAGGTCCGGCCCACTGACCTTGATGCCAATGGGTGTTTTAATACCGGTGGACAGCATGTCGATGCGGGTTTTAATAGGCATGGTCCAGGCATTGGCTACACCGGGGAATTTGATAGCAGCATCCATCTCGGCCATCAGTTCCTTGGTGGTTTTGTCCGGGTTTGGCCAGTCGGAACGGGGTTTCAATCGCACTGTGGTTTCGATCATCGCCAGTGGTGCCGGGTCAGTCGCCGTTTCGGCACGCCCCACTTTGCCGAAGACTTGATGAACTTCGGGGAAAGTGTAGAGAATTTTATCTGTCTGTTGCAGAATTTCCTTGGCCTTGGTAATCGACAACCCCGGATAGGTGGTTGGCATATACAGAATATCGCCCTCATCCAACGGCGGCATGAATTCACTACCCAGCTTGTTCACTGGCCATGCCGTTACCGCTAACAATGCGCCTGCCACAAGCAATGTCAACCAGCGCCAGTGAATAGCATTTTTCAGTACTGGTGAATGGATGGCATGCAGAAAACGGTTCACCGGGTTTTTGGCTTCGGGCATGATCCTGCCACGAATAAAATAACCCATTAACACCGGCACCAGGGTAATCGCAAGAATGGCGGCTGCCGCCATGGCATAGGTTTTGGTGAATGCCAGCGGTGCAAACAAACGACCTTCCTGGGCCTGAAGCGTAAACACCGGCAGGAATGACACTGTTATTATCAACAGTGAGAAAAATAACGCGGGCCCCACTTCGCGTGAAGCCGAGGCTACCGCTTCCCAGCGTTCAGGCAGAGTCAGTTCCCGACCCTTTTTATTGCCTGCCTGTTCCAGGTGTTTATGGGAATTTTCGATCATCACAATGGCACCATCCACCATGGCTCCGATGGCAATAGCAATACCACCCAGCGACATGATGTTGGCATTGATACCCTGCCAGTGCATGACGATAAACGCCATCAGAATACCTACAGGTAGAGTAATAACCGCGACCAGTGCCGAGCGGGCATGTAACAAAAACAGGATACAGATAAGACTTACCACAATAGATTCTTCGATAAGTTTCTCTGCCAGATTATCCACTGCACGTTCTATAAGGTCACCACGATCATAGACCGGAATAATTTCCACACCTTCCGGCAGACCGCTCTTAAGTTCTTCCAGTTTTTCACGTACACGTTCAATGGTGGTCAATGCATTTTCGCCAAAACGCATAATCACCACACCACCAACGACCTCTCCTTCACCATTAAGCTCTGCGACACCGCGCCGCAACTCGGGGCCGATCTGGATGTTAGCCACATCCATCAGGCGTATGGGTGTGCCATTGGCATCAACCCCGACTGGAATCACTTCCAGATCAGCAATGGAACGAATGTAGCCTTTGCCGCGTACCATATACTCGGTCTCGGCCATTTCCACCAATTTACCACCCACATCATTATTGGAACGCTGAATGGCATATTTCACTTTGGACAATGGAATGTCATAAGCTAACAAGGCATTGGGATCAACCTCCACCTGATACTGTTTGACGTAACCACCTACCGAAGCCACTTCAGAAACACCCTGTACCGTTTGCAGCGGATAACGCAGATACCAGTCCTGCAAGGAGCGTAGTTGTGCTAAGTCATGCTTGCCGGTGCGATCCACCAGAGCATATTCGTAAATCCAGCCAACACCAGTGGCATCCGGCCCCAGCGAAGGCGACAATCCACTGGGTAACCGGGAGCTAACATAGTTTAGATACTCCAGCACCCGTGAACGGGCCCAGTACATATCGGTGCCATCTTCAAAAATAATGTAGACAAAGGAAAAGCCGAAGAAAGAATAACCGCGCACCACTTTGGCATTGGGTACCGCCAACATTGCTGTGGTTAATGGATAGGTCACCTGATCTTCCACCACCTGCGGTGCCTGCCCAGGATATTCGGTAAAGACAATAACCTGCACATCGGAAAGATCCGGAATGGCATCCAACGGCGTATTTTTGACAGCAAATATACCGGCCACCACTATTAATGCGGTGGCTATCAGTACCAGGAATTTGTCACGCAACGAGGCGTTAATAATATTCTGAATCATCATACGCCCCTATTTCACTTTTTCCGGCGATAAATTGTCCATGGACATATCACCCATATCCATGTCCTCCATGCTCATGTCATCGGAGACACTGGCAGAATTATTAGCACCCTGCCCCACATTCAGTGACTCCATCATTTTTGCGGTCGCTTCGCGCAACTTGGATTCGGAATCAATAAGGAATTGAGCTGAGGTCACCACTTCTTCACCTGCTTGCAGACCACTTATCACCTGAGTAACACCATCCGTTGTAATACCCAGCTTAACTTCACGCGGCTCAAATTTTCCAGTACCGCGCACCACAAATATCTGTTCACGAGTCCCCGAACGCACCACTGCTTCGGCGGGTAGCACCACGGCATCAATTTGCCGACTTGCCGCAATGCTGACTTCAGCAAACATATCGGGCTTCAACAACAGTTCCTTGTTGTCAAAGACCAGACGCACCCTGACTGTACGGGTTCTGGCCTCAGCATATGGATAGATATACGCAAGACGACCGGTAAAAATTCTGCCGGGCACACCGGTCAACTCCATCTCTACCTCATCACCCACCGTAATCCAAGGCAGCTCGTATTCGTAAACATCAACATAGACCCACACTTTGGATAAATCGGCTAACATATATAATTCCGTTTTGGGCGTAACATACTGTCCTTCACGCACACCGACTTTCAGTGCAATACCGTTGAATGGCGAATGGATATGCAGATATTTTTTGATTTCGTGTGTGCGCTCCAACTCACGAATTTGGTGTTCGGCGACATCCAGTAACTCCAAACGCTCGCGTGCCGTTTTTGCCAGATCGATAGCTCCCTGACGAATGTCGTCAAAGGGACTGTCTGCCAATATCTGCTTATTTTTCAGCGCCAACAGATATTCTTCCTGGCTGGCAACCAATTGTGGTGCATAAATACTCAACAAAATGTCGCCTTTTTTGACCGGTGAGCCTGTTTTATCTATGCGTAATTCCTTAATCCAGCCCTCGGTCTTGGGATGTAGACGGGATAGGCGTTCTTCGTTATACGCAATTCGGCCCACGGCACGAATGTGCCGACTTAAAGTACGTTGCTCTGCAATTGCAGTTCGCACACCAATATTTTGTACTGTAACCGGATCAATTCTTACTGTGCCTGCGGGGGCATCACCAGCATTATCGTCATCGGCATAAACAGGAATGTAATCCATACCCATCTCGTCCTGGGCAGGTACCGGTGAGGTAATAGCCGGGTTCATGGGGTTCCGATAAAACAGTGCCTTGCGTTCTTTTGGTTTGTTGTCGTCGGCATAAACCGGAATGTAATCCATGCCCATTTCGTCCTGGGCTGGCACCGGCGAAGTAATAGCCGGATTCATGGGATTCCGGTAAAACAGAGGCTTACGCTCTTGTTCCGTATCCGCCGCCGTATTCAAAGCACCGGGGGCTATACCTGATGCAAACCAGTATCCACCACCGGCACCTAGGGCCAATGCGACCAGTATTGCAACCATTACGGTTTGTTTGTTCATGAATTCACCTCAAAATTTTCATTCAAATCGATTAGCATCTAAAACACTAATTCCAGTTATTTTTTCCATTATCATCATCAAACAAACTTTGTTTTCCAACAGCTGCTGTCAATCGCGCCAACGCCTGATTACCTTGAGATACTGTTTTCCAATAACGAGTCTCGTAATTGAATAACGTTATTTGCGCACGCACCAGATTCAGAAAATCCACTTTATTTACCTGATAACCTGCCAACATGGAGGCAACAGTTTGTGCTGCTTGGGGAATAATGCCTTGCTTGAACAAGCTCGCCTGTTTACGGGATTGTTGATAGTCCGCTAATGCCCGTGACACCTCAGCCGCCACCCTGCTGCGTTTATCATCCAGTTCATAGCGGTTTTGCAACACTTGAGAAGTGCGCTGATCCACTGCCTTATCCTGTCGGGCTCCAGCATAAAGGGGCAGATTCATACTAAATGTCACAGAAAGAAAATCGTCACGACTACTGCCATCGATATTTTCCCCGCCACGATAGCCATACACAGCGCCTAACCTGAAATCAGGTGAATAACTCTTTTTTGCCAAACCCAGACGGGCACGGGCCGCATCAATTTTGCTTTGACCTACCGCCAGCGCAGGGTGGGTTCGCACTGCAAGCGCCAGTAAACTTTTCTCATCAGTAATTTCCGCAAACGTTTCCGTTACCCGTTGAGGTAATTGCACCTGACCGTCTGTCGGTTGATCCAGCAAGGCATTAAGCTGTGCCACCTGATTACGTCGTAAACCGCGCAAAACGATAGTCTGTTCATGCAATTTGGACAATTCCAGCTGCGCAAGCAAAACATCCTGTTGTAAACCCTTACCCACCTTGTATTTGGTTTGTGCAACATCAACAAACTGGCGTAGAAGTTCTACGTTGCGGGCCACTGTTTCCAATGCCCGATCCGTGAAATACAGATTCCACCACACCGTTTTCACATCACGCACCAGTTTCAAGCGTACTTCTTCGAGCTGCCAGCGAGCCGCCGTGCTTTCATGTTCGGCAGCAGCCTCACTCAACGCCAGTTTGCCGGGAAACGGCAGCATTTGGCTGAAGCCAACTTGCAACTGGGTCATACCCTCCTGAGTAAAATCAAAACTGTCGATGGGTAAATTCATCATGTTCAGTGACAAACGGGGATCAGGCAGCGAACCCTGTTGTGACGGAACTGTGGCGAGAGCCTCAGCCCGGGTTTTCATCGCTGCCAGCCCCGGATTATCTGCCAAACTTATGGCGACAGCATCCTCTAACAACAGTAGTTTTGGTTCTGGTTCTGGTTCCGGTTCTGGTGCTGCAAGCACACCACTGGCATTACTGAAAAACAGTAAACCAGCGAGCAACAACAGGGGAAATAATTGCTTAAACTGCATACCACCCTCCTTCCATGAAACAGGCCGTATCAACAGTATGTTGAAATACTGTGGCCGATCCTAAAAATAATTTAACGTCAGCCGCTTTCCGGCCGGGGACTTTCAAGTGGAACAGAATCATCAGACGCTCCTGAAATATTCACAAATGCGCACAAGCGCAGCCATGCGGGCTAATCCCGCAGGTTGAACAAATCAGGAGTAACGTGGAGGCCGGTAATCCGGCAAGAGGTCAGCGTTATGGAGTGAAACGTCAGAGACAGTGGGTTGAATTTGTGTGTTCAGCTCGACATATTTCGATGTAATTTGAGAAATTCCCAGCGATAAAGGGCAACTGCTGCAATGGCTGGCAGCCTGACAATTGCTGCACTTTCCCTGCTTGTTGCAATCGTCATCCAGTATTTTCGATGCATCGTTTTGGGTAATATCACTGAGGGTGGTAGCTGCCATCACGCTCATCGAGAGCGCCATCGAATCGTCAGCCTGCATGGCAAACAATGGCTGTACAGGGGACAGCACAATTGCGATGATCAGCAACAGACGGAGATGTTGTGTAAGAGTAGCCATAACTAATGCAAAGTTTAGGTGCCAATAAGTGATTTTGTCAACAAATTGCTATACATAATTGAGTGCAGTATACACAATCCCGCAATTCGACCTGATAACAGGATACAAGTTCCCGTCAATGCGTACCTGTGATGCACCACATAGATCATTTTAGCGATATAATACGCAATCACTCCAGTTTTTTTAACATTACAAAAAGGTAATGATGATGAAATTTCGTTTTCTATTTTTTAGCCTGCTTGCACTATCAACTTTATTACTGGCACCATTGTCGAGCGTTGTCGCTGCTGGAAAATACACCATCGACAACCCGCCGAAGGTGCCTGAAAAACATGTGCCCGGCATGGAAAAATTCAGAGACCTATGTTCCAGCTGTCATGGAAAATGGGGCAATGGCACCCCTCAGGGTCCGCCGTTGATGCATGGATTTTACAAGCCGTCACACCATAGTGATCCGACATTTTACCGGGCGGTGCTCAAAGGTGTACAAGCCCACCACTGGCGCTTTGGAGACATGCCACCGGTGCCGGGTGCAACACAAAAAGATGTTGATGTTATTTTACCCTTTATTCGTTGGTTACAGCGTGAAAATGGCATTTATTAATTTCGTTGTACAAGAGAAGATCCAACATGTTTTTTAAAATAACCCAACGTTATTTATCAATAACTCTATTTTGCATAGCGTTTAGTGTGCCAATTGCAGCACATGCAGAAAACACTAAAAATAACCAACTAAAACGTGGTGAACTCGTCTACAAACGCTTTTGCTCATTGTGTCACGGAGCCAACCTTGAAGGGCAGAAAAACTGGCGTATACGAAAACCCGACGGCAAACTGCCTGCCCCACCCCACGATGAAACCGGCCATACCTGGCATCATGCTGACGAGCTTCTGTTTGGCATCACTAAACTGGGAATGATCCCCCCCTATGCGCCACCGGATTACAAAAGTGACATGCCAGCCTGGGGAGATACCCTCAGTGACGACGATATCTGGGCGGTTCTCGCCTACATAAAAAGTCGTTGGCCTGAAGAAACACGTAAAATTCAAGCGGACATCAACAATGAAGCCCTGCAACGCCAACGACAATAACTACCGGTAGACAATGTGTGATGGCACGGCTGATAAAACCCGGCATTATCATTGCGCTGATTATTGCGGGATATTTTGTACTCTCGCATAAAGGCATCATTGATTTCCTGGGCGATGGCAACGCACTCAAAAACTGGATACAACAACTGGGCATCTTTGGCCCGCTCGTTATCATTGGCCTGCTGACACTGGCCATTGTGATGAGCCCTGTCCCCAGTGCGCCCATCGCACTGGTATCAGGTGCGGTTTATGGCCATTACCTGGGAACCATATATGTAGTGATAGGTGCGGGACTGGGTGCAATTATTGCTTTTTTCATCGCTCGTCTGTCAGGTGCTGACGCCCTCAAAAACTGGTTAGGTGATCGTTATGACAAGTATTTGCTGGGTTCACAGACGACTTTAATGGGCATTGTCTTTGTATCCCGGTTATTGCCATTTATTTCTTTCGACATGGTCAGTTATGCTGCTGGCGTTACCGCATTGACTTTTTGGCGATTTGCCCTGGCAACACTGGCGGGCGTTATTCCCAGCAGCTTTTTATTGGCGCATTTTGGCAGTGAACTGGCCTCCACCGAAACCAACACTATTGCAATCACACTTTTGTTATTGGGTGCTCTCTCTCTTGGAGTCGTGCTCATCAAAAAAATATTCCCGGATGGCTTCCACCCAAAGAATCATTGAGCAATATTGTTAATGAATACTCCACTGCTATTAAGGGCATGCATGTAATAACTTCCCCAAGTTAAGCCGGATAGTGAGGAGTTGTCGTGACTTCCATACTTTCGACCTGCAATTCCTCACTTTCCTGTAAAAACGCACGTTGCAGACGTTCTGCCCAACCGCCACCTAATTGAATACCTATCTCAACCAATTTGCCTTCAATCTGCTTCAATGTAGCCTGTAGCAGATCATAGGTAATCTCTATGGTGTCTTGCGTAATCGCAAGATCCTTGATACCCATCATTGCCTGTAATGCTTTACTGACCAACGCAATTTCGTCCGGGGACAAGGTGTGAGATAGATGCATCCTGCGTCGCTTGATCACTTCCCGACCTTCCTGTTTGGGTGCTTTAATGCCTGGTATGCCAATATATAAATGAGGGTTAGCCAGAAAACGTTCCTGGCACTGCTTTGAGCA
>WFQM01000345.1 GCA_015487095.1 Gammaproteobacteria bacterium
AGGTAGGAGAATTACGAGGAAGGCAGGATTTGTGATTTGTCATAACGCTGCCAGCATCCCTTCTGGAAGAGTTCGATAGGCCGGTATTCCTGTTTATACAACATTTTCTGACAGTCACCGATCCAGTAACCGAGAAATAACCAGGGCAGTTGTCGGCGTCGGGTTTCCGCTATTTGCCACAGCAGGGTGTAGCGCCCGAGGCTGATGCTGGAAAAGTCCGGATCAAAAAAAGTGTACACCGAGGACAGGCCACGAGTAAGCACGTCCTGCACGGCGACGGCGATGAGTTGGTCTTCCCAGCGAAATTGCACAAATTCGGTGTGTGACCAATCACAACTGAGAAATTCCAGATATTTTTCCGGGCTGGGGTTGTCCATGCCGCCACCGGCGTGGCGGTGGCTGATGTATTTCTGGTACAGCACGAAAGCCTCATCATCAAAAACAGCTTTCCCGATGTTGATGGAAAAATTCACCGCTCTGTTCAGTGTGCGGCGCTGATTGCGATTGGGCTGGAAAGATGCCACTGGCACTCGCGTTGGCACACAAGCCTGGCAGGCAGGGCAATGTGGGGTGTAGACGTGATTGCCGCTACGACGAAAACCGATTTCTGCCAGCGCACTATAGGTGCTGACATCCATGGCTGCTTCGGGGTCGGCAAACACGGTGACGGCCGATTGTCCATTGAGATAAGCACAGTCATGTGCGGTGCTGGCAAAAAAAGCCAGATCAGCCGGGGGTTGCGGAGGTGATAGCGGGGCTGTTTGAGCGGGTTTATCGGCGTTCATGTTTGAGTATTGTTTATCGGCTCAAACTGCCATGTTGGTCCTGGTTGGTGACAAAATGTGTTGAGCAGATCTGTAAACCGTTCGCGCTGGATAGTTTCTGCTCCCAGGCTTTCGAGATGCAGGGAGTGGATTTGACAATCGATAACACCAAACCCCCAGTGTGCCAATTGTTGTGTCAAGGTAATAAAGGCGACCTTGGAAGCATCACTACGGCGTGTGAACATGGACTCACCAAAAAATACCCGGCCAATGGCGACACCGTACAGGCCGCCCACTAATTGCCCTTCATGCCAGCATTCTACAGAGTGTGCATGCCCTTGATCATGTAACTGTTGATAGGCTTGTTTCATGTCGCGGGTGATCCAGGTGCCGGGTTGTGTTTCATAGTCGCGTGGATGGCTACAGGCTTTGATGACATCAGCAAAGGCTTGGTCGAGAGTAATCGTGAAGGATTGTTTGCGCAGCGTTTTACGCAGACTGCGGGAAATCTTGAGATGTTGTGGAAACAGGACCGCACGCGGGTTGGGTGCCCACCATAAAATCGGCTGCCCTTCGTTGTACCAGGGGAAAACACCCATCCGGTAGGCTGCAAGTAATCGTTGGGGTTTGAGATCCCCGCCGATGGCGAGCAGGCCGTCGGGCTCATCCAGCGCGAGGTTAACGTCCGGAAAATCAAGGTTGTTGCTTCGGGAATCGATCCAGTAGGGGGCCAGACCGCGCATGATTGCTCCTAGTTATTCGTTGACGAGACTTTATGTGGGACAAAATCGTGAGACAGAGTGTAGCTTGTTGTTGTTCCATTGCCGAGTCATTTGAAGGGTGAGTGTTTGTGCAAATTGTCGATGTAATGCTGAATACCCTGGATTTCTTCCTGTAAAAAATCCGCGATGGCGGCACGAAACCGGGGTTCGGCGATCCAGTGGGCGGACCAGGTGGCAGTGGGCAGAAAACCGCGACTGATTTTATGTTCGCCCTGGGCACCGGGATCAAAACATTGCAGGTGATGCTCAATGCAGTATTCCAGCCCTTGGTAATAACAAGCCTCAAAATGCAGGTTTTGAAAATGGGCATCGCAGCCCCAGTGGCGACCATAAAGCGTAGTGTCATCACGAAAACAAATGGCACTGGCCACCGTATTGCCCTGATGTTCGGCGAGAATAACGATAAGTTGTTGTGGCAACGTGCGGCTGATTTCACGAAAAAACCCCAGGCTCAAGGTGGCGTAACCGCTGAGCCGGTCAAAGGTGGAGCAATAATGCCGATGCACGGCTTGCCATTGCTCGTCGCTGAGTTCATTACCATACAAACGTTGTAAAGTGATGCCTGCTTCCGTCACAGCTCGTCGTTCACGACGAATTTTTTTGCGTTTACTGGAAGTGAAACGGTCGAGGTAATCATCAAAATCGCGGTAGTTTTCAGTGTCGGGAAGGTTATGCCAGTGAAACTGGTAACCTAATCGTGGTAGTAATCCCTGCTGGGTGAGTTGTTGTAAATCATCTTGATGTGGAAACAGGAAGTGCAGGGAAGACACCTTTTCTTGTCTGGCATGCTCCAGCGCGCACTGAATCAATTGCGTAGAAACGTTGTCGCGATCTGCGTGTGGTGCGATTAACAGACGAGGCCCGCTAGCGGGCGTGTAAGGAATGGCAACGACCAGTTTAGGGTAGTAATCCAGCCCGTTGCGCTGGTAAGCCTCGGCCCAGGCCCAGTCAAAAACCAATTCGCCGTAGGCATTGGTTTTTAAGTATTGTGGTATTGCGCCGAGCAGTGTTTTATCTTCGTAAAGCAAAATGTGTTGCGGAATCCAGCCCGTTGTTTTGCCGACGCAATGGTGTTTTTCCAGGGCATTGAGAAATTCGTGACGCAAAAAAGGTACCTGTGTTCCGTGCAATGCATTCCATTCGTTACTTGAAACTTCGTTTAGGCTGCCGATAATAGTGCTGTGCATGGCTGTACTGTACACGAGGCTAAATCATTTATGGATAACAGGTGAGGCAATGGCGGCAAAAGAACTGGCGTTGGAGATAGGGGATAACCTGCAATTACAGTTTGCGGGTGATGATGAAACTCGTTATTTCGCCAGAGTGATCGGGTATTTGCCCGGGCAGAGTCTGGTTGTCAGTACGCCGAAAGTGGACGGGCATACGATACTGGTCAGCGAGGGCAAAAAAGCGGTTGTGCGCTTGATGTCGGGCAATAAAATTGTTGGTTTCAATGTCAGGGTGATTATGGTCAGCGTGCGTCCTTACGCGCATTTGCATTTGAGTTTTCCACAAAATGTGCAGGCTGTCACTGTGCGCAAGGCATTGCGGGTAATGCTGAATATGACGGCTTCAGTACGGTCCTGTTTGCTCGACTCGGCCGAGGTTGATCTCGCATTGGCGTCGCGGGCGGTGACCATTCAGGACATGAGTACCAGTGGTGCTTTGCTGATTGCAGACAAACCGCTGGCTGAAGAAGGACAGTATATTTCTATTGCCTTGCGACTGGACGTGGCGGATAACACCGAAGATATTTTGTTGCCCGCTATTGTGCGCAATATCCGTACCGAACGTGGTGAAAAGGCGGGGCAGCGTCATTTTCACCACGGTGTTGAATTACGGGTAGTGGATCGTGCGCAGTCGATATTGGTGCATGCGTTTGTGTATCAGTGTATCGCCCGCGGGGAAGCCTGATTACCCGTCCTGACCATCCAGAAAGCGTTCCGCGTCCAGCGCGGCCATGCAGCCGGTGCCCGCCGATGTAATGGCCTGACGATAAATGTGGTCGGCCACATCGCCCGCAGCATAAACCCCTTCAATGCTGCATGCTGTGGCATTGCCCTGTGTGCCACTCTGCACTTTCAGGTAACCGTGTTCCATGTCCAGTTGACCTTCAAACAGGCTGGTGTTGGGTTTGTGGCCAATGGCGATAAAGACACCATCCAGGTCGATATCCTCAGTGTTGCCATCCTCAGTGCTTTTGATGCGCATACCGGTAACACCCATGTTGTCACCCAGCACCTCATCCAGTGTGTGATTCCAGCGGATATCTATGTTACCGGTCTTGGCTTTTTCCATGAGCTGGTTGGCAAGAATTTTTTCACATTTGAATTTGTCGCGACGATGCACCACGGTCACATGTGACGCAATGTTGGAGAGATACAGAGCTTCTTCCACTGCCGTATTGCCACCACCAATAACTGCCACGGGTTTGTTTTTGTAAAAAAAGCCATCACAGGTGGCACAGCCGGACACTCCCCGGCCTTTGAAGGCCTCTTCCGAATCCAGCCCCAGGTACATGGCAGATGCACCAGTGGCAATGATCAGTGCGTCACAAGTGTACACGCCACTGTCTCCAGTGAGGGTGAAGGGGCGTTGGGTTAGCTCTGCCTTGTTAATGGTGTCAAAAATCATTTCCGTATTGAAGCGCTCGGCGTGTTTACGCATGCGATCCATCAGTTCCGGTCCCTGTACACCTTCATTATCGCCGGGCCAGTTGTCTACCTCAGTGGTGGTCATTAATTGTCCGCCTTGCTCCATGCCAGTGATTAACACTGGGTTGAGGTTGGCACGTGCTGCGTACACCGCAGCGGAATAGCCGGCGGGGCCGGAACCGAGAATTAACAGGTGGCAGTGTTTGGTTTCGCTCATGCGGTAACTCCTAAAATCATATCGACAAATAAATAGCGGTGGACCGTGTGTGATGCAAGCGGTCAGCAGAGTGCCAATATAGTACGAAATTCAACGTAAGGGGAGGGGGTCTTGTACACATTTATGACCTGTCTGGTGAAATAATTTGGCGTAGTTGCTGTGTCTTCGGTATTTTGGTGCAAGAAATATAGCTGGATATCAGAGCAATTGGGTATGAGCCGGTCTGGAGATGGTGGTTGCAGGGCACTCGCTATTGTGGTTTGAATATTTTTGTCGGCGATGTGAGGCAGTGGTTAAAAAATAAAAAGGGAAATTTTATGAAGCCAAGGAGAGAAATAAAATCTGTTGCGTGGTTGCTTGAGGAGTTTTCAAAGAAGAAGACTCATCCTCACATGTGATATTTTTACAGAGGTGAATCTGAGCAAGGGCACAAGTCACACCCTTGTCTCATGCGGAACAAGGGTGTGATAGAGTCGTACAGCAAACTTTATTTCTGTTCGCAGAGCTTGCATTTGGTGTTATTTTCCTTCAGCCAAGTTGTGGTGATAGTTTTCCAATACGGCTAGAGATTTTTCCAGGTGGTTGGTCGTTACCGATACGATTAACGGCAGATCATTTTTTTCAACGCCAAGATAAAAATCTTTGGCAATAGGCCAGTATTCAATGAGTTTGCTGACAGCCCTTTGGGGTTCGGCGGGGTGTTTGTAGGCCCGGATAATCTTCAAGTGGGCTTCGAATTCCTTGATTGCCTTTTCCAGTTGTTTGACATTATTGTGGTCAGAAAATCCATCTCGAAAGGCAATATAGTATTTCGTTGCCCGTTCAAGAAGAAAAGTCATTTTTTTGGTGGTAATGAGCATCTTCTCTTTTTTATCTTTTTTGTGGATGTACTTTTTGGCTAACGATTCGGCACCTTCCAGTAACGTTTCACTGTAATCCAGCATTAATGCGCCGCGCTCATTGGTATAGGGCTGGGCAGCCGTTTCTTTGATTTCATCCAGGGTGAAGGACATAAATTTCACCATACGTTGTTGTTTTTTGTCTTTGGTGTTAGCGAGTATATTGATATTTTTTTCTATTGAGTCCAGTCCGTTTTCCAGGTCGCGTTCAGATTGTTCGATACGAATTTCCTGGTGTAGATAAAAGTAAGCCTTGGTGATTTGTTGACTGGCCATTTCAATATCTTCCGTAGCCTCCAGTTGTTGCAAGCTGCGAATATCGGCCGCAGACTGGCTTGAGAAAAACAGGAAAATAAACGTTACTAAAAATATTTTCGGGATAAATAATGTTTGCTTGTTCACTCAATCAACTCCTGTTCCAATTTTAATATTTTACGAATTTCATGAAATATTTTACTCGCATTTTTTTCGGCCATGGTTGGTACAAAGCGACCAGATTCACTTGCCGCCATAAACTCGAATACTTGGAAGTATTTTTTGGTGGCCTTTAATTTGGTTTTGATTTCGGGAGAAACGAATTTTTCATTTGCTTTCATTAACTCGTGATAAATGTTTTCGTATTCATTCACTATTTTTTGGACTTCTTTGTAATAATTGTCATCAGCAACATCCCAGGCTTTCATCATATAAAGTGCTGCTAGCCTCTGGGACTCCATACCCAATTCGGCGATTAGCACCATATTATGCTCACCCTCTATTTGAGAATCTTCAGCCAAATCTTCCGCGAGTTTTTCGCAACGACGGGAAAATGTTTCCACTTCTTTACGCAGTTGGGCCATATGTTTTTGGGTGGGGTTTGCCAGTAGTTTTGATTTGACTTTTTTCCAGATATTTTCAAGTTCATGAATTTCGTCATCTAATATTTTTTTAAGATGGCGGCTTTTCAGGTTGGTAATATATTGATCGATAACGTTCGTGTTTTTTATCAGGTCGGCAGCAGGGTTGTGGTACGTCACTTTCATGCCGATGAGTGCGTAGTCCTTTAGTATGCGTTGGGAATACATGCAGATATCTGCGATTTCATGAACATCCTGGGCGGATGCTGTCATCGCTGATACATCATGAGCCGGATACATTACTTGCAGAGCAAGAACAAGCCCGACAAGTCCGTTTAGTACACCGCTGAAATGCTGTTTCATGATTCCCTCATAATGTTAATGGTTACGTGACAGAAAAAAATTATCAGGAAATTTTCATTGTCAGGCCATCGAGCTACAATTATCGGCCAGAGGAATAAAAATTTAATAACTTATCTATTATTTCCCCATTAACTATGCTGATAGCGATGTGTGCGAAAGCGGCATGGTTTGCTGTACGCAATGTTTTATTGAGGGTGTTGGTGATAACATGCGGCAAAATATTCTTTGATCGATTTTAATCAACAATAACAACGGACATTTTTATTATGATCATCGGTATACCACGCGAAATCAGAGTATTGGAGGGCCGTG
>WFQM01000346.1 GCA_015487095.1 Gammaproteobacteria bacterium
ACATCAACCTCAATGATTTCCATCTAAAAGAAAACTCACCTTGCATTGATGTCGGGAGTGGCACGGATATTATTGATAACAGCACCGCAGACATGGGGGCTTACGGTGGCGATTATGCTGATGTGTTTCCTTTCAAAGTTCAGAATGTTACCGTCAGCGACGTTTCAGCTAATGAGAGTACCCCTTCAATTTTTGTCAGCTGGTCGGCTAATGAGTCACACCGGGTCACTCATACTGAAAATCCCGGCGGTTACAAGCTGTACTACGATTCCGATCAGTCTGGCTCGCTTTATAAGGGTACAGACGCTTCTGGGGATTCGCCCATCGATGTGGGCAGCAACATAACGAGTTATACGATTAGTGGCCTTACTCCACGGAGTATTACCCCTGCGGTACCAATAATTAGCAACATAACACCATCAAAAACCCAGACTCTGGATATCTCCTGGGGCTTGGTGACATCGGCAACAGGGTATCGGCTTTATTATGGTGTGAACGACCCCAATGAAAATCAGATTGATGTGGGGGCGGTAACCAACTATAGCCTCAGCGGATTAACCAATGGTGTGACTTATGACATCGCAGTGTCTGCACTTTATCAGGCAACTTACTATCTTAGCGTAAAGGCGTATGACAATACGGCACCCCCAAGCAACGAAAGTGACTATTCCGATGAAAGGTCACTTGATATGGGAGATGAGAATGAGAGTGCTTTATCTGCTAGCTTACCGGGCATTCCCGAAGCCGTTGTACCTTTTCCGCAGTTGCCGGACGAGGGTTGTTTTATTGCGACTGCGGCGTTTGGTTATTACGATGCACCACAAGTACAACTATTAAGAAATTTTCGTGACCATTATTTGTTAGGCCATTCCCCTGGCCGGTGGTTTGTGAAGCAGTATTACACCTATGGTCCTAAGGCGGCACGTTATATTGAGCGGCATCCTGAGTGGAAGTCGGCTGTCAGGCTGGTTTTGTTACCCTTGATCGCAATGGCATGGATTTTATTCAATGCGTCGTGGTTAGTTCAGGTGGTGGTCGTCGTAAGCGGGGGGATCATGTTTGGTGCATTGTATCTGCGGCGTAAAAAGCGGAAGGCAGCAGTAATCAATCATGCCAGAAAAATTTTCTCATGATTGGCTTTTCCAGAGCTTACGCAAACGGTAAGGTGATGCTTGTTACGCTGCTTTCATCAGTCTGTTTACTGCTGCCAGTGGCCTCGCTGGCAAAAGATGAATCAACGACTCCACACTGGTCTTTCGAACTCAAGATAGGTAAATTTGAGTCTGCATTGGAAGACTGGGATACCTATTATGATGAAACCCTTTCTCTGCTGAAGGTTGGCTGGTCATACAAGATATTTCGCCCATTGGAAATTGGCTTGTCACTGGGGCGAATGACAACGAATGGTGTCGGCAATCTTCCCATACAAGGAAGCGTTGGCGGTGATGTGGATTTTACGCTGGTACCGGTGAATATTTCATTGCTCTATCGTTTTGTCTTTCACGAAAATCAACTGCTTGTACCGTACATTGGTGGGGGTTGGACGCGTGTTTATTATCGACAAGAAACAGGAGGCGGCAACAAGTTTGAGGGCTCACATGACGGCCATCATATTAAATTGGGTATCCAGATTTTATTGGATTCATTTGATAAACGAAGCGCACGAAATTTGCAACAAAAAGTGGGTATAGAAAACACCTATCTGTTTTTAGAGGCTCAATCCATAGAGGCAAAAAAGAGCGGGATAGACCTGGGAGGAGATAGCATCTTTCTGGGTTTGTTGATGGAGTATTGAGGGGCTGGGGGTTAGAGACCTCCGATTACGTATTTTTTACTGAAACCAACTGAAGCGATATTGGGATTTTCAGATATTCGTATAGATAGAAATTTATTAGCGTGATCTCCAGGTCTTTTTATTTCCTTTAAGGATTCATCTGAATAAACACTGGTGATGGATGTTATCCCTGTATCTGTTTTGTTTCCGATTCATGTGCAATGTCATTAAGTTAATCCAAAATTCCTACCTAGTGTAGGTTGGTGGTGAGCTTGCGAACCCCAACGGGGTCGGTGATGTTGTGCATTCAAACAATCGTTCCAATATATGGGAGGTTATATTGTCGTGATACTGGCAAGTGATGTGTTATAAACGTAGGGAGTGAAAAGATGCAGAGGACGCAAAGTTTTTAGTGTTTTCCTCTGCGTCCTTTGCGCCTCTGCGACCTCTGCGTTAAATACCCGATAATTCTTAAAACAGATTTTTTAGCGCTTAATTCACATTTATTTTGACCATCTTTCTTCGAAAGTGATGTGACATAACTTTGATTAGAAACATGTAATTATTGTTTGACGGGTGCCATTCGACCCTGATGGGGCCAGCTATTCTGTTGTCAAAAAATGTTACTCTGCATGCGGTTGAATATTCAAAGGAGATAATCTTGAAACTTGAATGGTTATATTCACAGGATAAAATTAACTGGGAAGAACTGTCTGACCTGTATAAAGCGGCTCCGCTAGGCAATAAAAATCCGGAGGATCTGGAAAAGGCATTTTCAAACAGCATGTTTAAATGCTTTGTTTTTGATAATGAAAAATTGATTGGTGTGGGTCGAGGTCTCGCAGATGGAGTTGATTGTTCCTATATTTGTGATGTGGCCGTTTTACCAAGCTATCAGGGCACAGGCATCGGCAAAGATATTGTGTTAAATCTTGTTGAACGATCAAAAGGCCACAAAAAAATTATTTTGTATGCCTATCCCGGGAAAGAGTCGTTTTATAAAAAACTGGGTTTTAAGCAGATGAATACGGCCATGGCTATTTTTGAAAATCAGAATCATGCTGTTGAATTAGGATTGCTCAATGAATTCTGATGACCCTAATAATCTTGTGGCCCTGAAAAAAAGAGTAGTGCTTGTTACGGGGGGTGGCCGGGGTATTGGGGCTGCCACTGTGAGGTTGGCAAGTCAAAAGGGGTGGTCAGTTTGTATTAATTACCGAAACAGAAATACGGGTGCCGAAAAGCTTGCAGACGAAATAAATAAATCCGGTGGGACAGCTATATCAGTTAAGGCTGATGTGAGCAGGGAAGAGGATGTTATTTCCCTGTTTGATACGATTGATGCTGAACTTGGGACGATTCATGCGTTGGTTAATAATGCCGGTGTTATCGCTCCACAATCGCAGCTGGTTGATGTGAGTGCAGACAGATTGCGTAAAATATTTGATACCAATATTGTGGGCAGTTTTTTATGCGCTCGTGAAGCGGTTAAATGTATGTCTATGAGCAGAGGTGGGAGTGGTGGCTCCATTATCAATTTATCGTCTGCTGCTGCGCGCATCGGTTCTCCAAATGAGTTTATTGATTATGCCGCATCAAAAGGTGCCATAGACACAATGACGCTTGGCCTTTCGAAAGAGGTTGCTGAGGAAGGTATCAGGGTCAATGCGGTAAGGCCGGGTTTGATTGAAACAGAAATGCATCTCGATACGGGCGATATTAACCGGCCACAAAAAATGAGGGGATTGGTTCCTATGAAAAGAGCGGGTAGTTCCTTAGAGGTTGCAAATACCATAGTGTGGCTGATGTCGGACGATGCATCATATATAACGGGTGCGCTTGTTGATGTAGCAGGAGGACGGTAACCTTTGTGCATGCTATATTTTCCAGCTAATTTAAGTGATAGCCTTGGGTTAAATCAGGGTTTAAGCCAGACATTGTAAGCACCGGGGAATGCAATGTTTGAGCCAGTTTCCCTGTGTTCTGTGATGTACATCGAGCACTTCAATCGCATCATATGGGCGATGCTTTTCATCGCCAAAGAATAAAGAGGTAGCGTTTTTCTGTCGTTTGCATATGATTCGATAGTGTTATTGGTATATGCCCAGGCCTTAATCGTTACAGATATACCCGTGGCGTTTGAGGTTTAGGTTTAAGTCTGCGTCATATTTTTTTCGTGGCCAGGCGAAATGACGCGTAAATAGCCGGTCTATTGCAAGGACAGCAACGCCGCCATGGAGCAAATAGGGCGTGCACACGACCTGAATCTCAATCGTTACGGGTATATAAATAAAGGAGGTTCAATCTATGGGCATGTTACAACAATATGGGCTGCTTTTTGGGTTGATTATTGGTGCTTTCGGGTTTGTGGTCTGTTTGTTTGTGATTACCCGCATCTCCGGCAGGATACGGCAGGAGCCAGGTAAAGATGTGCCCGCAACCGCAGGGCAATTGTCGCGTGACCCGGTCTGGGTTCGTTATCATGCACGTTATTATGGTTATGCCCTTTTGTTTTTGGCCTTCGATATGGAGATGGCCTATATGTACCCTTGGGCTGTTGTGTATAAAGAGGTAGGCATAGTCGCTCTGTTGGATATGGGGGTCTTCCTGCTTATTTTATTTTTAGGTTTATTGTATGGGTGGAGTCAGGGTGCATTGCGGAGACAATAAATGATCAACGGTGCCCGTCAGGGAGGCATCACCGGGCTGCGGCGTTTGTTTGCCAAAGCAATGGCGAGAGATTTAACGGTATTTGTTATTCCTGGGTTGGATATTGCTCGTGTTCGCGGGTTGGATATCGAAGCAGCAGGTTTGCAAGTTGTGGCCAGCCCACGCCATGCGAGTGTGTTACTGGTTCTCGGTGATATGTCTCCGGCCCTGTGTGAAGCCGCCTCGATTATTTATGCGCAGATGGTGCGGCCAAAGATTTTATTTGCTGTGGGTGTTGAGAATAACGATGCGCTTTCCCCTTTGCCTGTGGCCGATGTCTCTGTCGGGTTATCGCAGCAAAATCTGATTGATGGGGTAACTGAATTGCGTACCGCTTTTGAAACAGGGGCTTTTCAAGCGGAGATCATGGATTACGATGCACCAGCGTTACATGTACGCATTGAATATGTGTGCCCTATGCACCCGGAAATCGTGCGGGATGAACCGGGTTCCTGTCCAAAGTGTGGTATGACGCTGATGCCGCGTGAGGCGCAAGCCAATGCAGGGCAAGCTCATACTGCTCATGAAGAAATAAACAGCAGCACGGAGCACACGATTACATCGTCTCATACTCATGCAGGTCATGAACAAATGACACATGATTCACCTGCCGGGGTAAAAGAAAAGTCGGATCATCAGACAGCAGCAGTGGAATACACCTGTCCCATGCATCCTGAGGTTGTGCAGGATGCGCCAGGGGATTGCCCGAAGTGCGGAATGCATCTGGAGCCGCGAGAAAAAGCAGCTGAGGAAATGCACGCACATCAGCATAATATGTCCCACGATTCATCGGCTGAAAATGATCATCCACACAAGCATCAGAAAGCGGCGCTGGAATACAGCTGTCCCATGCATCCCGAGGTTGTGCAGGATGCGCCAGGGGATTGCCCGAAGTGCGGGATGCATTTGGAGCCGCGAGAAA
>WFQM01000347.1 GCA_015487095.1 Gammaproteobacteria bacterium
TCATCGTCTATTCGCAGTTTGATTCGGTTATTGGGCAACAGGTCGATGATTTTGAGTTTGTCCAACATCGCAAGACAACGAATACACTCTGTCTCGGAAATCTGATAATTGTTAATAATGTCAGCAAAGCTGAGCCGGTTGCGTACGCTTACCGCCACCAATAAAAGCTTGGCATCGTTTACCAGGCCTTTTTCCTGTTCCAGGGTGAGCTGGGTAATGTGTTGGCGTGATTCGTCATAGAGTTGAAAAAGATCACTTAATTCCATCTGCATTAATTGACAGATATCTTCCAATCGTTCCAACGTAAAACGTTTTGACGCAAACATGCGTTTGATATTGGCCTCGCTCATCCCCAGCTTTTGCGCTACGTGAGCATAGGTCAGGCGGTGACTTTTCAGCGCCTGTTTCAGTGTGTCTATCAGTGCTGCGGTTTGTGCCATGCCTTTCCCCTCAGAGTTAGCCAGCTTTAAAGTATAACAATAATAGACCAAAAGAACATTTTTTAACTACAAATATTGATGTGGTTTATTTATTGGCTGCCAGGGATAACAATTGCCTCACTAATGACAAAACGGAGGTATTTATGATGTCCCTATTCAAACGGCTTTCCACGACGTTGTTTTCACGCATAGACCAGGTTGTGGGTGAAATCGAAAATCACGATGCGGTTATTCAGGCAAGCCTGAATGACATGCGAAAAAAAGTTGCCGAGGCAAAGGTTCGCCTGGGCCAGGTTCATCGTGAAAAAGAACAGTTAGAACAGCAAAGTCAGGAACTGCAGGAAAATGCCCAGCGTTGGCAGCAGCGTGCGGTTGACTGTGCTGATGCTGATGAAGAGAAAGCACTGGAATGTGTGAGCCGCAGTCGTTTTTGTGAACAAAAAAATGCCAGATTGCGACAAGCGATTAATCAATATGCGCAGACGGCTGACAAGCTTGGGCAGGATATTGAATCCAGCGAACAACATCTGGGTGAAATGAAGCAAAAACTGACCCTTATGAGAGCGAGGCAATCTACAACGTCAGCCATCAGCGCCACCAGTGAAATGAATAATAATGTAGAGAATCAACTGGATGAAACGTTCGGGCGTTGGGAAATAAATATCAGCCAGACTGAAATGCTTGTCGATCAATTTGAGCCAACAGATGTACTGGAGCGTGATTTCCTCGCCAAAGAAAAGGAAGGCGATTTACGCAAGGAATTGACCCGATTGCTTGCCAAAGAGGAACAGAAATGAATACTCAAAAAGACCCATGGACTGAAGAGAGAATTCCTCCGAGCCCACAAAAACCGGATTTTGATTTGATGAAAAACCTGCCTGCAATTTTGCGCATTTTGGGAGCAGGTGCAGTACTGATTGCCATGTATAGTTTTCTGATTCGAGGCTGGGACAGTGGTGATGATATGTTTCGATATTTTTTAATGCTGGGTCACACAGGGGCATTGGCAGCCATCGGTATTGCCAGTGGTTATTGGTTGAAAGAGAGTAAAGGCGCACGTTTGTTATTAACCCTGTCACTGGTTTCGGTACCCGCAAACTTTGCTATTCTGGGCGCATTTATTTTTTCTCAAACCGCAGCGATAGATGTCAGCACTTATCCGCACTATGTTGCTTGGTCAGTGGACAGCCTGAACTCAGCATTGTTAAGTAACGGTATTGCCTTATTAGTGCTGATTCCTGTGACATTTCTCGGGTTTACTGTGCTGGCAAGAAGCATGTCGAAAAAATTATCAATATTGTTTTTATTGAGTAATGCTGCACTTTTATTGCCGTTACGTGACCCACAGTTGGTGGGCATTATGGTTTTGGTGCTTGCATTTGTTGTTATTGCCTTAAGCCGGAAAACCTCAAATCATAATGCCGCAGCTAAAACGAGCGAAGGCATTATTGCTCTTGGGTTACAGCTTTTGCCTTTGGCGGTACTTATGGGGCGTAGTTTGTGGCTTTATTCGGCAGACTTGTTTCTGTTAGCCGTGCTATCCCTTTCCGTATTTTTTATTCTGCGCCAGGTTTCTTTTTACCTGGGAGGAAAATCCAGAGTGAAAGATGTTCTGGAGGGATTCTCCGTTTTATCGGCGATATTATTTGGCCTTTTACTGATCGATATTTTACAGGCAGTGACCAGTTTTTCCTATGGAATATTGTTTCCATTGGGTGTGGTGGCATCAATGGCAATGGTTTATGAGATTTCATTTCGTCGGCATTGTGATCATTACAGAGCAGGCCTGTACAGGCGTATTGCCGTAGCGGGGCTGGTTCTTGGCATCGCTGTTAATTTGTTGAGTAATGCCAGTTTTGTTATTTCACTGATGACGGTGATTATTGGCATGGGGGCGAGTTTGACAGGCTATAAAATGCAACAGAAAAATCTGTTTTCCGGTGGTATTATTTTGATGTTACTGGGCATTGCACAACAGCTTTATGAACTGGTATGGCATTTTGATCTTGGAAACTGGGCGGGCCTAGCTGTTTTAGGTGTTGTTTCCATTGTCATTGCTTCAATGATGGAATCCCAGGACGGAAATATAAAACTACGCTTTGTAGCGTGGAAAGCCAAACTGGCACAATGGGAGAAATAACCGGAAATGCGGGTCAGAATGCAGAATGAAAGTTCTGACCTGTTCTTTTTGGGGAGAATAATATTCATTATTTTGGTGTGTTTTATCACGTCAGGAATAACAAATTACACTTTTTCGATGACGAACTATACTGAGGCAGAAATGAGTGAGAAAAAAAATGAATGTGTTGTATTGCTTCATGGGCTGGCCAGGAGTAGTCGCTCATTTTCAGCTATGGAAAATGCATTGAGTGAAGCAGGGTACCATGTCATTAATATTGATTACCCCTCAAGAAAACATGTTATCGAAGTTTTGGCAGAAGATTATGTGACAAAAGCAATAGCAGAATGTCGCTCTGTACAGGCAGAAAAAATACATTTTGTCACTCATTCCATGGGAGGAATTCTGGTTCGTTATTATCTGGCGAATCATTCATTGGATAATTTAGGGCATGTGGTGATGTTGAGCCCGCCGAATCAAGGTAGTGAGGTTGTTGATAAACTGGGTGATTTCCCAGGTTTTTATGCACTTAATGGACCCGCAGGGCAACAATTGGGAACATTGGCAAAAAGTCTGCCAAACAAACTGGGGCCCGTTGATTATTCTGTGGGTGTGATAACGGGTAATAAAAGCATTAATCTTATCTTATCTACGATCATTCCCGGAGACGATGATGGCAAGGTATCGATTGAACGGGCTAAAGTAGAGGGTATGTCAGATTATTTGGTTGTGCCGCATACGCACCCGATGATTATGTCGAGTAAGGA
>WFQM01000348.1 GCA_015487095.1 Gammaproteobacteria bacterium
CCCGGACAAACGGGAACGGATGCTTTGCTATGCATGCTTTATTTGTATAAAGATCACACAGATTCTGTCTAACATGAACTAAGAGCCCAAAACACTCCTCAAAAAAATCACTAACTTACAATGCCCAGATAGCGATATATCGGCAATATGGCAAATTAACCTGTTGATTTATAGTTAATAATTTAGTTCTTAATTCACGTTATACTGCTGACTGGTTTGTTGGTGACTAAAAAACTTGATCATGAAATAATGGTTCTGGTTACTGACAGAGCATCCATATTTTTGCGTTGTGGAATACTGTGCTTGTATGTTTTCAGGGAGACCGAAGTCCGTGCCGTTGCTCGTGAGTCTCATGGCAATGGTGATGGGTATGATTTTTTTATTCGACTTGAGTTGTAGCAAAAATAAGAATACAGAAACACAGAATGGAAAGGAGTCTGTTATGTCATCAGAGAAGTGGATTCAGGGTGTTGTTATTTTTTTATCGTTGTTGCTGGGAGCGTGTGGTGGCCCCGGTTCTTCAGATCCGGTAGCCACAATCACTAATCCGGAAAACGGGAGCGTTCACCCCGAAAACAGCGATATTTCCTTCACTGGCACCGGTTCGGACGACGAAGATGGCACATTAAGCGAGGCCAGTCTTGAATGGTCGTCCGATACCGATGGCCAACTGGGTACAGGTACGGCTGTTTCCTCCATGCTTTCTACAGGTAGTCATACCGTCACGCTAAAAGCCACGGACAGTGACGGAGCGATGAATACCGACACCATCACCATCACTGTTAATGCGGCACCGGTCATCGATAGCATGACGGCAAACCTGACCCGCGTGAATGTCGGCACACCGACCACGATCAGCTGGACCATTACTGATACAGAAAATAATACGCTGACCTGTGGACTGGATATCAATGGAGATGGCACAGACGAACACACTCTTAATGACTGTGCCAACGGTTCGCAAGCACATACTTATACGCAGACTGGGAATTACGAGATACGCTTGACAGTTACGGATGGTGTCAACGCAACAGTGCAACAAAGCATAAATATCACGGTGACTCCTGAAGGTACAAACGATGCACCACCACAAATAGACAGTTTTAATGCAACCCCGGATGTGCCAAAAACAAATAATGCCATGACCCTGAGTTGGGCCGTCAGTGATACAGACAGTGACACGCTGACCTGCAAACTGGATATTGATGCCGATGGTACAAATGATTACACGGTTAGTGACTGTACCAACAACACCTCACAGACACATACCTATACACAGGCAGGTACTTACAAGGTGCGCCTGTCGGTTGAAGATGGCGCGAACTCTCCAGTGTTAACAGAAATTGATTTGACGGTGTCATCGGTACCACCGGTCATCAGCGAATTCACTGTAAACCCTGCCTATTCAACAGTAGCGACTACCTTTTACTGGCAGGTCAGTGATCCGGAGAATGATACGCTGACCTGTATGCTTGATATCGACAATGATGGGACCAACGACTACACCATCGACGACTGTGCCAATATTGCATCTCAGGAACATACCTATGCATCAAGTGGAAATTACACAGCACAACTGACTGTTCGTGATAGCGCAAACAACACGCAAACTACATTATCACTGATGGTCAAATCACACCTTTTACTGGATGTTACCGTCGATGGGCCGGTAAGTGCGGATGGGCGAGCGCTTTATACGATGACGGTGAGTAATGTCTCGGCTACACCGATAACTGATGTTTCTGTGGTGTATGCGGTTCCGGAGGCGCTTCGGTTTCACCCGACAGTTGATACCGAGCCGGATACAAACTGCGAAAATACATGTATTGGTGGGGCAGATGCTTCCTGGGCACTGGGCACACTGGCCGCAGGTGAGAGTCGTACCATTACGGTTAACGCCGTTGTGCTATCGCCATTGGATGTGCCGACAGGCACCCTGATCAGTACGCCGATCCGGGTCACTTCGCCGGACATTATCGACATTGTTCATGTAACTAAAACAGTGGCTGTGAATAACAGTCCAATGCCACAGCTGGCCATGAGTGCCTCGAAAGATCCGGTCATACCCGGTGATAACCTCGTCTATCAGTTCAACATTGGCAATATCAATGCGGCGGCACTGAGTAATCCTGAATTACGTGCAGTTCTGCCTGCGGGAGTGACTGTCAATAGCATCAGTGATGGTGGAATCCGGGACGATGCCACTGGCGAAATCGTCTGGACCATTACCAATTTTGCGGCAGATGATACAGTCCGGCGGGAAGTGAGCGTCACCGTAGACACCAGTGCCCTTGCCGGTCAGATCCTGACGGCCAGTGCAGAATTAAGATACGATGAGGGAGTTGCTCCGGATAGCAATGCCGGGCATTCGGTGACAGTTGTAGCCAGCACATTTCCATTGACACTGAATATCAGCGCAGCACATAGCCCGGCGGTTGCAAACAAGCGTTTACCTTACAATATCATTGTTAGCAACATATCTGCTGAGCCGGTTAACATGGTAGAAATACAACTCCGGGTGCCACCACAACTCCAGTTTCATCCGTCAGCTGATGCTGAACCGGATACCAGCTGTGAAAGCACATGTGCTGATGGCGCTGAAGCCTCCTGGGCACTAGGCACGCTGACCGCAGGTGCGAGCCGTACCATTACCATTAACGCTACTGTGTTATCACCATCGGATGTGCCAACAGGCACCCTGATCAATTCGTTGATCCGGGTCACTTCGCCGGAAGTGATTGATAATATTAATGAGCCCAAAATAGTCGCGGTGAATAACAACCCAATGTCACAACTGGCCATGAGCGCCTCGAAAAATCCGGTCATACCGGGTGACAACCTTGTATATCAGTTCGACATTAGCAGTATCAATGCGACGGCACTGAGCAATCTTGAATTACGCACGGCTCTGCCTGCGGGAGTCACCGTCAACAACATCAGTGATAACGGAACCTTGGACGATGCCACGGGCGAAATCGTCTGGACCGTTGCCAGTCTTGCGGCAGACAATACCATTCAGCGGGACGTGAGCGCCACCGTAGACATCGGCACCATCGCAGGCCAGATTCTGGCAGCCCGTGCGGAATTAAGACACGATGATGGTATTGCTCTGGATAGCAGTGCCGAGCATGCCGTAACAATCGTAGCCAGCGCACTTTCAGCAAAATGGGATTCACCGATCGGCATCCATGTGCCAGGCCGGGAAACTTATCTGGAAGTTCAGGATTCATTACCGGTCAACTGGGTAATAACAGGGCTGGGATTCAGAGCGCACGAAGGGGTAATAACAACAATGTTAATAAATGCGCGCGAAGTTACAGAGACGGGCCTGCAAGGCAACATGGAAAAACGCAGTGGCAGTGCTCCTGATAATCCGCTGGAAGTGGAAGCGAATTGTCCGGCTGGCTCAGTGGTTACGGCCGTCGCCATGCGCGAGGCAAATGATAATATCACCAATCTCAGATTACGATGTTCCAGGTTCGTTGCGGAGACTCAACGGGTGGACTACTGGATTTTTCAGTATGTGCAAGCCGTCAGCTCAATGGCTCATTCCGGAGCGGTATATGAAATCGAATTTTCTTTTAACAACCTCGTCCCTTTTAACGACTATGGGAAAGTTTTTTTGACGGGTTTTGGTGCGCGTGACAAAAGCGACAGTATGGAGAATGTATGGGGTCAGATCAGAATACTGCGCTAAGGCCGGTGAGCTTGCGGACCCTCAAACTCTATCCGTGGCGTTTGAGATTTAGGTTTGAGTGTGCGTCATATTTGTTTCGTGGCCGGGCGAAATGACGCGTAACAGCCGGTTTATTGCAAGGACAACAACGCAGCCATGAAAGAAATAGGGCGTGCAGTGACACCTAAATTTCAATCACCACGGATGTATATAACGAGCAAAAAATCTGCTTAACCTAATAGCAATGACCTAAGGGTATTAACGATCGTTTTGTGCCTAAAAAAGGCGTCAGGCTTGGTTATCTTTTTTCTATCGAAACATAATCACGTTCAGGAGACCCGATGTACACTTGCGTCGGCCGGAAAATACGATTATCTGCCAACTGTTCACGCCAGTGTGCCAACCAGCCAGCAGAACGTGACATGGCAAAAATCGTGGTGAACTGATCACCGGGAATGCCCATTTCGTGATAGAGGATACCGGAATAAAAATCTACATTAGGATAAACGCCTTTGTGCGCCAAACGGTCTTCCACCACTTTCTCCACCGCCAGGGCAATTTCCATTAACGGGTTTACTGCGCCGCCGCGTGCTTCCATAAGTTGTGCAACCAGTCCCTGCAAAATCGTAGCACGCGGGTCTTTGGTTTTGTATTCACGATGCCCCATACCCCAAATAACTTGTTTGTCCGCCAGTTTTTTATCCACGTAAGCTTCAGCTTTTTCCGGTGAACCGATTTCATTAAGCATTTCCAACACACGTTGATTCGCACCGCCGTGCAATGGTCCCGACAAAGTGCCAATGGCAGCGGCAATAACGCTATAGGGGCTGGCCAGAGTGGAGGCTGTCACCAGGGTCGAAAATGTCGAAGCATTGATGGTATGTTCCGCATGCAGAATCAGACAGACATCCATAATACGCGCCAGCAAGGGATCAGCCTCTTTACGATTCAGCATGTACAAAAAGTTTTGCGCATAGTTGAGATCATCGCGTGGCGCGGGTGGCTCGTAACCACTACGCAGATGTTGCCACATGGCCACCATGGTGCCCATGCGCGCAATAATTTTTACTGTCATGTTGTGAATATAATTCATGTCTTCACAAACACTTTTGCTGGTCAGGCATTCATTACCCGGATAAAACATAGCGAGACTGGCCACAGCCGTTTGCAACATATCCATCGGATGGCCAGTCGCAGGTAATGCCTTCATCAGCTCGCGGATGTGGTATTTAACCTGACGATTTTCCCGTAGCTGTTCGTCAAATTCGTTCAGGTCTGTCTGATTTGGCAGTTCACCGTCCAGCAGTAATAACGTGGTTTCTTCAAAACTACTGTGTTTAGCCAGCTGCTCGATGGGATAACCCCGGTAATAGAGCACACCCTTCTCACCATCGATAGCCGAGATATTGGATTTGGTAGCCGGTACGCCCGCAAGGCCTGGCAAGTATTCACTCATGAGGTGTCTCCACGCTGAAACTGATTAGTGAGGGAGTGCAAGCATAACAAACAGGAGGCTCAGCACCCTGTTAATCTGCCCATTCTATTGGTCCCGTTTGCTGATACTGGCGACCTGAGGCCAGTATGACTTGAGGTTTGTTGCAGAGCTTAAATTCAGCTAGATGGAAAAAGACGAACCACAACCACAGGTCGTGCTGGCGTTGGGGTTTTTGATCATAAACTGAGAACCCATCAGGCCTTCCTGGTAATCCAGTTCAGCACCTATCAGATACTGATAACTCATGGGGTCCACCAAAAAAGTCACACCGTCTTTTTCGATGGCGGTATCGCCATCGTTGACCTTTTCATCAAAAGAAAAGCCATACTGGAAACCAGAACAACCTCCCCCGGTAACAAACACCCGCAGCTTCAGCGCATCGTTACCTTCTTCTTCGATGAGTGCCTTTACCTTATCTGCCGCATTCTGGGTGACCACCAGCAGCTCTTCCGGAGCATTTTCCACTCCGGCAGACGAACCATTCGAGACTGTTTCTGTATTCATATTAACTGCTCCCACAAACGCCACTCCACATTCAAAATGCCCACCAACGTCAAAATAATATCCTGCGTTGACCAAGCACATATTAGCAATCGCTAAAGTAAACCATTTCCGACTAATTTAATCAAGAATCAGCCCCCGTCAGCGGCAAGGTTCGCATCACCTGTAGACAACGTGCGCTGCTTTGTCGCAGTGGTAGCCTCAACTTCATGCACAAGATTGCCATTCACTTCGGCACCCATGGCCATTTCAATGAGATTATAATACACATTGCCGGTAACGCGCGCCGCCGGAGCAAGTTCAATGTGTTCTGAGGCATGCACGTCACCTATGACTTCGCCATTAAGCACCAGATTATGCACTCGCACTTCACCTTCTATACGGCCATGTTCACTCATGGTGAGTATGGAACTCTCACCTTCGGCGATGACGTTGCCCTTTACTGTACCATCGATGTGCAGACCATCCTTGAAATGCACGTCACCACGTAATTCCGTGCCGCTGCCAATCAGCGAATCAATTTGTGAATTTCGACGTGTATTTTTTTTCCCAAAAAGCATGTGTTCCGACTCCTTTCATTAGCACCGGGAACGGTGCGCTGTTTATGGTTTTATTTATAGTTTTACGAGCTGACATCCGACCAATCAAATGTTTTTTTAAGCCGGGTTGCATCCTTGCCACTGGGCACGACTTCCACCAATACCCGTGAGGGTAAAAAACCTTCCGGCAAGACAATCTCACCTTCATTATTCTGAAAATATTTAAAACGCAATTTAAGTTTATCCAGCGCACCACCCGAAACTTTTTTCAGACTCAGATGCATTTGTGCGCCATCTTTCACTCCCTCAAACTCCATACGCGCGTACCCCTTGATAAGCCGCACATTGGATTTTAACTGAGTCAACACCAGTTTGAAGCGGTAAGCACGCGCTTCACCGATACTCGTCAGTTTGAGGCTGGTGATATTCAGGCCGCTGGCCGCTTCCGTAGGTGACACAATACCCCGGTAAAATGCCACTTCCTGTTTAAGCTCCAGCATTTCATCCTGTGCCTGCTTCAACGATTTTTCCACCGTGTCGTAGGCCTGTCGGTCAACCTGACTCGCCCGCTCCAGCACGGCAAGCTGTGCCCGTAAATCCCGGGCACGCTGTTTTTCCATGTCGATTTGTTCACGCAGCAATTCGCGCTGAGCATGCAAGTTGTCATTATCGTAGCCTGCACGGGAAAACCCGAATTCAAACACACCCCAGGCAAGCAACACCAAGGCTGATCCCAATGACACCAGCTTCACACGATATCGCCAGGGATGGTGGGATTTGATGATCAGCTTCGACGGCATAATACCCAACCCGCCTGTCTTATTATCCACGCCAAACGCATACGACTTTTCAACATCATTTTACAACGACCACTCTGGCGGCATTAACAAGCCATTAAGGAACAAGCGCAATACCTGTCAGTCCTGCTGTTTCCGGCAAACCACAAAGAATATTCATATTCTGCACCGCCTGCCCGGCTGCCCCCTTCACCAAGTTGTCAATCACAGAGAGAATCACCACGGTGTCAGCACCTTGTGGCCGATGAATGGCAATGCGGCAGGTATTGGCACCTTTCACACTGCGAGTCTCCGGGTGGCTGCCCATGGGCAGCACGTCCACAAAAGGTTCGCTGGCATAACGCTGCTCGTACAACGCCTGCAAGTCCGCATCGGTTGCATCATCAGAGCTGAGCAGAGTGGCATACAGGGTGGCATGAATCCCCCGTAACATGGGCGTAAGATGTGGAACAAAGGTCAACCCCACATTACTTTCAACAACAGCATTCAGCCCTTGACGAATCTCTGGCCAGTGTCGGTGCCCTGCTACACCATAAGCTTTGAAATTTTCACTGGTCTCGCACAGCAGGGCGCTCACTGCGGCCTTGCGACCTGCACCACTGACACCGGATTTGCAATCCGCAATCAACCGCCCGGTATCCACCAGACCTTTTTCCAGCAACGGTAACAGGCCCAGTTGCACTGCCGTGGGATAACAACCGGGATTAGCGATCAACCGTGCTTCACTGATGGCGGCCCGGTTTACCTCGGGCAGACCGTACACCGCCTCGTCGAGCAACTGTGGACAGGCATGGGGCTGACCGTACCATTGCACCCACTCTTCTGTGTCTTTGAGCCGAAAATCGGCCGCCAGATCAATCACCTTCACGCCAGCTTCCAGCAACTCCGGCACCGATTGCATGGCCACACCATTGGGGGTTGCAAAAAATACCACGTCGCACGTCGCCAGCGCTGCCGGCTCAGGTACACTGAATTCGAGATCAACATGGCCGCGCAGATTGGGAAACATGTCTGCCACCGGCAGACCAGCCTCGGACCGGGAAGTGATCAGCGCCAGCTCCACTTCGGGATGAGCTGCCAGCAGGCGCAGCAATTCCACGCCCGTGTAACCCGTACCACCTACAATACCAACCTTTACCATGCCACACTTCCCCCCGGAAATTTGAACCGCTAATGGTAAGGGCTACAGCGGCAAAGGGGTAGTGTTAATCCACATCTCTTCGTCATAAATACGGTGCATGTTCGTGGTTGATGCCAAGTTCTAGAAAATAATCAGCAATTGAGCCGAAAAACGGTTATCCACCCCGTTCAGTATCTTGTTGGCATTATCACTGGCGGGCAGGTTCGGTGCTTTGGCATCACGGATTTCGTAATTGACGATAACCCGGCTCTTCCTGTTGAAGAAATACTGTGTGCCCAGAGTCCAGGTCTTGAATTGCCGTTCCTTGGCTGACACATCCGTCATCCGGTTATACACATCGTAGCGCACGTCGAATTCCCAACGTGGATTCGGAGCAAAACCGTAATGAAGATAATAGCCATCGGCTTCACCTTCAGTCTCCATATTAAACGATGCCGTAACCTGGCCATCACCACCAACATCAGTATTGCCGGTAAATTTACCCGCAGCACCTGCGGGCAGATTGGACGTACTGCCCGCAATGGCACCACCATCAGTGCCGTTGAAAATCATGCCGTCAGCGGTAATATATTCAAACGCAGCACGGTGTTTGCCTTTTTTATACGTCGTACCCAGTCCGGCGCGATCACGATCATACTCACCAGCCCCTTCCGTGGTCAGCGTACGCTTGCCACTTTGTTTCCAGGCGAACATTTTCCAACCCTGGCGGCGTGGGCCACTACCCGCATAGACTCTCTCAGATGACCAGTAAAGGTAAGTCTCTTTATTGTCATCATTTTCGCCACGGGCAATACCGTTACCATTACCAATCATGATGGCGTAAGCATGCTCCCAACTGCCCTGCTTAAAGGTATCAAACACCTGGATACCCGTGTCACGAAATGCACTCACCGGACCATTCGGGCGATTGGCATCGCCGGAATCAGCGGCAGTACCGGGACCGGCAACCGGACTCACAAAAGTACCGGAGCCATTACCGTTGAAAAACCGCTCCAGCAATAAACCATTGGTGGCTCCCGTAAAGTTGATGTAATCAAACACATGAATGGCTTGTAATCCCTCTTCCGAACCCGGCGTCTTGAATGTACCGACCCGAATACGGGCACCGGGAATATGATTCAAAGTGACACTGGCATCGGTCACTTTAACACTGCCACCGCCCTGTTGAGTGATGCCGTTATTACCAAACTCCGCCAGAAAAAAGTAGTTGACCTTGGGATCGATGGGCATGCCGACGCCCCGCACACCAACACGGGCACGGATGGTGTTAAAACCTTTATCCGCCTTCAGGTCCGGACGCATGGAATTAAAAACAGCCCGCTGCCCAACCCACGGACCGGCATCAATTTCGGAGCCACGGGTTTGTTGATACTCTGGCTGGATAAATCCCCAGACCTTTGCCCGGCCTGCCGTCGAAGCGGGTTCCGTGCCTTGCAGCATCAACCAATTGGCGGCTTTCACCGGTATGGTTACTGCCACTCCTCCGACGCATACAACTGCCAGGGCAACTTTTCTCAATGCCTGTTTCATGTGTACTCCCCCCCTAAAAACGGTTCGAACCGGTTACCATGATTTTTTTAGTTGCGGTTTAGCCTGTGTTTAACCTAAATTAATCAGTTGAGCCGTCGCGAGAGCGGCTAAGGTGCTCAAGATCAATGACTTTTTCGGTTATTTTGAATGAAAGCGTATCACCCATACGGTGAGTTCAAAATATTCGAAAAAGTCCTTGAGATTGAGTGCATTAGACGTTCGCAGTAGGCTCAACTGATTAATTTAGGTTTAACCATTCAGGGCTTGACCAGGGTATAACCATCTTCCGTCACCAGCTTGACGATACGCACTACGCCCGGACCTTCAACCAAAGCAACCGGATTCATCTTCGGAACATAACCCAGTTTCTTGGCCATATTTTTTTGGGTATTACTACAACCCCTGAACTCAACACCATTAGCATCCAGCCCCTGAATACGGCCTTTGTTAGCATTGTCAGCAAACAACAAACGCAAACCGGGGCCAAAAGCGACAATCTCAATCTCCACACCATCGGTGCCATATTCCTTGATCAGATTATTAGCCACATTCAATACCAACGTTTGCTTGAAAGGGTCGGGATCGGATATCTGCAAAACGATCTTTTTTTCAGCGAACGGTTTGTCTGCCGCGAAAACTGACTGGACTCCCCCCGTGATTAACACCAATGTTGCAAGCAAGATTGACCATTTGGTGATATGTTTAAACATTGATTTATTCTCCCGTAACCAATAAAAGCAAAGTATCAACGCTATCAGTTGTCGATACATACAGCAGACGTTGAGCTTCTGTTTTTTATTCCATTTTTTATCTGTTCATTTATCCCTACGTAAGTTTTCCTGCCCCCAACAAAAAAATACCGGAATGTTGGAATAATTCGCTGACGCCCGGCGTCATACTAAAAGGCAGCAGAAGAATTCGAGACTAATGATGGCTACATTCAACCCGCTGGGTATTTTGTCCAGAAACAGAAAGCTGAAAAAGTCGGTGGGGGAATGTCGGCCACGCTTATATCGTCTGGCCTGTTCCTGGACCCACGACCCTGCCTTGGCAGACGAGCTGACCCAGGAAGCACTGACCAAAGGTTTAAAAAATCTCGCACAGGCCAGAGACCCGGAGACCATAGACCGCTGGCTGTTCAGCATATTGTCCAACTGCTGGAAAGACCACTTTCGCCGCACCCGCCCCACAGAGAATATTGATGATTATGTGCAGCAGGACAGCAATACCCCCGAGCACCAACTGGAACAGCAACGCCTCAAACATTCCATTCGGAACGCAATAGCCGAACTGCCAATGGCACAACGCCAAACAATCACACTGGTGGATCTGGAAGGATTGCGTTACACCGAAGTCTCGGAAATATTACAGATTCCCATTGGCACCGTAATGAGTCGTCTGTGTCGAGCGCGCAAGGCGCTGGCCGGAAAACTGCTGGATTACAGCAAAGACCGCCACAATCAGGAAACAGACAAAATCAACCCGATCAGGAGAATATCGTGAACTCGCATGAAACATTTTCAGACGAGTTTCTGCACGCCTATGTCGATGGAGAATTAGGCGATACCGAAAAAGAGCGTCTATTGGAAGCTCTGCGTCACGATAAAACACTAAATACCCGTGTTTGTGAATTACAAAAAATACGTGAGCTGCTCCGACACGCCTACCCTCCCTCATCCCCGCCCCACCCGTCACAAAACAGCCCGCAATGGCTTGGCACCAGCATCGCCGCCAGTATTATGCTGATAGTCGGCACCTTGCTGGGCTGGGGGCTGCATGGTTACCAGTCACCCAATAACGAACTGTCGGATACCACCCAATCCATGCCACTGAATTCATTCCCGGTTAATGACGATGGTATCTGGCGCGTAGTCTTGCATGTAACCACGGCCGATCCCTATCGGCTGGAGACTGTACTCGACGAAGCAGAAAATCTTCTGCAAGGCCGTTTACCTCACGCCAACAGTGTCAAAGTGGAAATTCTCGCCAATGGCCGAGGGCTGGATTTACTGCGTACCCGCACCAGCCCTTTTACGGAACGCATACAGGCGCTCCAGGCACAATATGACAATATCGCTTTCAAGGTCTGTCAAAGGGCCATCAACCGAGTGCAGCGGGAGCAGAATATCAAGGTGAAACTGTTACCTGCGGCCCAAATAGTCCCCACCGCCATTGGAGAAGCTATCCAGCGCCAGCGCCAAGGCTGGGCCTACATACGCATCTAACCTCAATTAATCTGCCGAAGCGGCCTTGGCCAGCGGGTGAAAGGCCCGGTTAATATAAGCAATCACAGCGTCAATCTGCCCGGCGTCCAGCACACCTTTCCAGGCCGACATGGTGGTATCCGGCAAACCCTCACGAATTACCTCACGCAGACGTTCTGCGGTCATTTCCTGCATATTTGCCGGATCGGTAAGATCTCTCGGGTGCGGTTCAAGAAAACTGCCAATCCAGTTTTTACCCGTACCATCCGGAGCGTGACAAAAAGCACAGTTTTCCTGAAACAGGGCTTCACCTTCTTTTTCCTGCACAGTGGGATTTACCAACACGGGTGCTTGCTCATGACGCGCATAAGGACTGGCGCTGCTGATGCTGTCAGGAGGTGTGGTTTCTTCGGTCTGACGATGCGAGTACTGGTTGCGCGGGTACGACACCGGACGCGGGTCCCAGATCACTCCCTCATCATTGACCCGACCACGATCATGACAGGTGACACAGCTTTGCATGAAAATGCGCCGCCCCATCCGTTGTTGTGAGCTAAGCCGCTCAGAGGGTGTATCAAGCGCGATTTCCTCCAACGCAAAAGGGAAAGCCAACACATACTGCTGGTGGTTTGGCCAACCGTTCTCCACTGTGTGATACGCCGTATTACGCTCCTTGTTTTGCATAAATTCGCGGCGTACAAAATCCACCACCAACGCAATATCTTCACGACTGATGGTATTGGCAAAGCCCAGCATGGCGGTATCAGGACGACCGTGGGTCACGGCATTGATCATGGCTTCGTAACTGATGTCATCAAGCTCGGTGGCAATAAAATTACGCGGGCGCGGCGTCAGATAACTGGCCGCCAGGGTTTTGGCGTCACCAGAATAACCATGGCAAAAATAACAACGGAAGTTGTAAATAGCCCGACCCTGTTCATGACGATCATCATGAACAGGGGCAAGCCCTGCTTTCTGTGCTGTCGGCCTGTTATCCGCCGATGGTAATTGGCCTGTTACGGGGCTTTTTTTTTGCCCGCACTGTCATCAGTTTCAACAGGCCGAATGAACGTCTGAAATACAAACTCAGTCAGCCCAGCAATTTCCTGCTCAGTCAGTACCTTGCCCCAGGCAGGCATTACCGTGCCCAGCTTGCCATTAGTGATACCGCTAAAAATACGGGGTCGATTAAACACCTGCCGCGAAGCCTCGCTGGTGAAATCACGCGGCCGGGGAATATTGAAATAAGCACGCGGACCATCACCCTCACCCGTCACACCATGACAATCGAAACAATTAGCCATATAAAATTGACGCCCCCAGACCAGATCACCTTTCAAACCCTGAGGTACCGGCAGGGACATATCAACATCAACACTGTGGCTCGCAGCCGATGGGGCAGGTGCAACCGCAGGCGTCGATGTATTATGTGGCTGCTGATGCGGATCAACTCTTGACGGCGTCGGCCGCGCCGCAGCAAGAGGAGTATCCACTCCTGGAATGCCACCAATCCGGGACGGTGGCGGAGTCTGCGCCTCTGGTTTGCCAATAGCCAACGGGGAGGCACCCGTATCTTTATCCGGATCAACTCCCATAAATTTGAAGCGGATGAAACCAACAACCGCAGCAATTTCATCTTTCGACAAGCGTTTTTTGTACGACACCATACCGGTACCAGGACGGCCATTGGTGACTGAACGGAGCATACGGTCACGGGTCAGCTCATTCTGCGCCTCAGGCGAGGTAAAGTCCCGAGGTGCCGGATTCAAGCCATTTTGGGCCCAGAGAGCCGAATTGCCATTGTCCCCATGACATACCGAACAATTTTCAGTATAAACTTTTTCACCCAGACTCACCGCCGCAGGCGTTCCGGCCGCTTCCTCCGGAAGCTGCATAAAATTGCTGCGGATATAATCAACCAGATCAGCAATTTCCTGCTCACTCAATCTTTTTTTGTGCGCCACCATGGTAGTACCAGGACGACCATCGGTGACCGATTTGATCATACGTTCACGGGTCAGCTCGATAGCTGCCTCAGCGGTCGTAAAATCGCGGGGTACAGGATACATACCAGACTGAGCTCGGGTGTTTGCATCACCCTCATCACCATGACAGATGGAGCAATTTTTCAGGTACAAAGCAGCGACATCTTTTTTATCCGCCGCCGACCCACCATTGGCCGTTGCCGCAACAGCGCCCGCCGCACCCAACCCAAGTGACACCACACCGGCTATCCACATCAATCTTACCCACACCACACTGTTTTTCATAAACCAGGACGCCTCTCAATTTTTCCCAAAGTTATTTCCTGAAGCCGCTTAGCGCATTAATTCGTTAAAAAACACCTGACTATTCAACAAATTGCGGAACACCTGCCAACAATGCCCGACAACATGCATCCGGGCCGCACGGTATTATATACCCACTCACGATAAAGCTCGCGAATTGTGGCGTAAAAACGGCTTTTACGCTACCCTAAAGCTCGCGTATAGTAGGCCGATAGCGGGGGTAATACGCGGATTTATCGAACTTTTTTTAAAATTTCTCTAAGGTGGTGCGTTGATGTTTTTGTACACAACAACGCCACCACCAATTGTTGTACCGCAACATTTACGTTGCACGGGGGGACGGAAGTATGTCGCGACAAATAAAAAAACAGCGCTCCAAAACGAAAGTTAGCACCATTCTCCTCATCTTCGCTCTACTGGCCGGTGGATTGTCATGGGCCACGTACACCGCTGCTGCCGCTATTGTCGGCGACCCGGTACTGGGTGCAGACGACCCGATTCTGGGTTCCAAGCATGATTTCACCGGCCTCAATGAGCGTGCCGGCGTGGTAGCCATGGCTGGCGTCGCCTTTTCTGACTATGGCTACTCCTGCGTTTACTGTCACATTCCGCCAGAGGAAGCCGGAGCCGTTCCTGCGGATTTTGGCGGCATCGACGGCTGGAACCGCTACGTACCCGCACTGAGTAACTACCAGCTATATGACAGCGTTAACATGGACAACAAAACCAGCGGGCCTAACCCCATCAGCATGCTTTGCCTGTCCTGTCACGACGGCACCATGGCTGTAGACATGGTGGTTTTCAAACCTGCCACATTTGATACAGCAGCAGATGATGCCATGCATATGCGCCTCAACCCCGACGACGACATCGAAAGCTGTGGTAAATGCCACAATGGTGACATCGCCCACGATATCACCGTAAAAATGCTCGGCACTGATTTGCGCAACGACCATCCCATTTCCATGCGATATGCCGGGCTAACCTTCAAAGATCCGGATTTTCGTCCCCCCGACAGCCCCGATGGCTTTGCCAACGGTGTTAAATTATACGATGGACAAGTAGAATGTATGACTTGTCATAATGTACACGACCCCTCGCGGGAATTATTACTACGCGCTAATGCCGAGGTGCTATGTTTCACTTGTCACATAAAATAAAAAATACACATCATGGACTGATCTGGCTCGGGATCATTACTACTCTTCTTCTGGCGGGCTGTGGCGGAGAAGAAATAAAACGGGAAGAAGTTCTTCTGGCCTACCCGCCAGCTCCCGAGCCTGCACGCTTTTATTTTGAGGGCACCCTTCGCAGCAGCTACGATGTCAAAGAAATTACCGGCGTCGACAAACTTAAAATTTTCGCCACAGGCACATTGGGCAAGGCCACCGGTTTGGGAAAACCCTATGGTGTTGCTGTCTACCAGGGACGCGTTTATGTTACCGACACCGTCAAACGTGCCGTGATGATGTTTGACGTACCCGGCAAAGACTTCAAAATGATCGGCACAGAAGGCCCTGGTGCGCTGGCCAAGCCCATCGGCATCGCCGTCAGCAAAGATGGGGAGCTTTATGTCGCCGACAACACAGCGAAACGTATTGTCGTTTTTGACAAAGATGGAAAATTCTTACGGGCCTTCGGTAATCGCAGTATTCTCAAGCGCCCCTCAGGCGTTGCCATAAGTCCGGATGGTTTGCAAGCCTACGTCATTGACACCGGAGGCGTCACCACACAAGAACACCACCTCTATATTTTCGACGCCAAGACCGGCGAACTGAAAAAAACCATCGGCACTCGTGGCCGCAAAAATGGTGAGTTTAATCTGGCCCTGCAAGTCACCACGGCCCCCGATGGTACCGTCTACGTAACCGACAGCGGTAATTTCCGTGTGCAGGCATTTAATCCGGATGGCTCTCACAAACTCAGCTTTGGTACTGTTGGACGAAAAATGGGGAACTTTGCGCGCCCCAAAGGCATTGCAACCGACTCGGAAGGCAATATTTATGTGGTCGATTCCGCTTTTGGCAACTTCCAGATATTCAATGACAAGACTCAATTATTGATGTTTGTCGGTCAACGCAGCCAAACACAGGGACCCGGCCTCTACATGCTGCCCGCTGGCATTGCAGTGGACGAAGATGGTCGCGTCTACGTTGTTGATCAGTTTTTCCGCAAAGTTGATATTTACAGGCCTGCCAACGTCGAAAAGGATGGCGGCTATCTGGGCGGAGAACATCTGCCAAAAGACAAAGAATGAGCCTGTCAGTTTGCCTGATATAGTCTGCCTGTGATATAAATGAACTTTATTTAGAGAATGTTGTCCATCTGTGGTTAAATCGGGTTGGGTTTACAGTTTCAAGGGCAGCACTAGGCCTGCCCCTTCCAGCTATAGTGGATAGCGGCCTGAAATTTATAATATTTAACAAATAAAGCCATTCTCGCGGGTAATTGGGAACCAAATAGGGATTTTGTCATGTCACTAAAAATAACACCGAAAATTATACTTTCCATAAGCTTGGCTGGGATAGGGATGGCAGGGATAGTAGCAGTCGCGTTTGCTGACGGTTGGGATCCAAGATTTAGCGCAACCAACATCGGCAGCATTGAGCAGACCCGCCATAATCTCACTTTGTCCTACAACAACAGCGGCAGAGCCTCTATGATGGATAATGTTCGCAACAATTATGGCGAAGTCTGTGTTTATTGCCACACTCCTCACGGAGCCAACTCACAAATCAACGCCCCGCTGTGGAACCGCACAATCAATAATGCGAGCAACTACTCCATCTACGACAAACCCACCACCTTGGGGCTGGAAGGCCGCTTGAATCTGCCAGGACCGAGTTCGCTAACTTGTTTATCTTGCCATGATGGTACTATCGCCATTGACTCTGTGTTAAATATGCCCGGATCAGGCTTATCTCCAGGCGGCAACACACGCAACACAGAAGTCGGTTCACCAGACATGGGATTCCTGGACAGATGGGCTAGCTCCAACCCCGGCATGGGCCCTGTTGGTGACCACCTTTCGTTGGGGCCAGAGTCAGGAATAGGTGGCTGCAAAATATGTCACAACCGTATCAACGATACCCTTGTCGATCTCGATGGAAATCCCACGCCGTTTGCGCCTGACTTCACCGCCTTCGTAATCGGCACTAACCTTCGCAACGACCATGTGGTCGGCATAACATATCCTACCACCTTCGGCCCAGGCATCGACTATAACGAGCCGGAAGTAGCTATTCCCGGAAAATGGTCATTTTTTGACAGCAATGGCAACAACTTCGCTGAAAAAGATGAAGTGCGCCTGTACGACAGCGGCGCAGGCCCCGCAGTAGAATGCGCCTCCTGTCATGACCCTCATGGTATCCCCTCCAATGGCCCTGGCACTGAGTTTATCCCCAGCTTCTTGCGCGTCAGCAATAGTACACCGAATAGCAATGGTATCGGGGGTCCCAGTGGACTGTGCCTGACCTGCCATGCGAAATAGAAGCTAGAAGTTAAGAGCTTCACAAAACACGAGCCACCGGGCAGATGAGAGCCCGGTGGCCCTGAGTACAGACCAAAACCGGGTTAATTCTATTTCACCACCTATTTTTGAAAGATATCGGCGTTTAGTACTCCGGGCGAGAGCACCGCATACACTTTTCGATTCTCAGGCACTCGCGCTCAACAAGGCATCCCGCTACCTATATCTGGTAGCATTTCCAACCTCAAACAATCTGATTGCCATTATTACCCACTCACCCCACTAAACAGAGCGACTTTTTTGTTTCTTTCTTAACGCACAAGCAACAACCAAATCCTGCATTTAACGCAAAAGATACAAAAAAACTGAATAGACAAAACCAAGTCCCAAGCAACACTGAAATGTCAAAATTCAGTCATTCGCTTTTCTTTCGCCGTAACTGAAAAAAGAAAAATACCAAACTAAAAGTAGTGGCAAAATGAATTTATTTCTGTACACTGCTCACCCAAAGAAACCGCTACTAAAATAAGGTGATTTCTTTATGCGCACCTGGATACATAACTAAGGAGAGTTACCTATGAACGTCAGAATAACCCCCAAAATTGTGGCCAACAAAATAAGCGGAGTTACACTTGCCGCATCACTCTGTGTTGCGCTCAGCGCTACCCCGGTCTTCGCTGGCTCTATTGAACGAATTAGTGTGGACAGCGGAAACATACAACTCAATTACACGACTTTTTTCTCCCCGGCATTAAGTGACAACGGACGATACGTAGTATTCAATGCAAATATTACCGGTGGTCCTTCTGACCGGTTTAATACCTATCTCCGCGACCGTGCGACTGGCATAACAGAATTGGTAAGCGTTGCCAATGACGGTAGTGCTGGCACTAGAGGAGGCAACGACGTCAGTAATGATGGCCGTTATGTTGTGTTTCTTGGCAAACAACTTGATGGCAGTACAGGTTATATTGATGCCTATGTGCGTGACCGTGCCACAGGCACAACAGAGCTTATTTCTATCAACAGCGATGGCAGCCCAGGTACTGTAAACAAAAGTGCCAGCGAAGTATCTATCAGCGGTGATGGTCGTTATGTGGTTTTTGTATCCAATTCGCCAGACATCGTGAATAGCGATACTAACGGTGTGGCAGACGTCTTCGTAAGAGACAGGGTCGCTGGCGTCACGCAACGGGTCAGCATCGCCAGCGATGGCACGCAAGCCAACGGAAACAGCGGTAACGGTTATAGAGGAACGGACATCAGCGCAGATGGGCGTTATATCGTCTTTAGTTCCTCCGCCACTAACTTGACGCCAAATGATGCTGGTCTCTTTGTCCACGATAGGATAGATGGAACCACTGTCGGCATCTATGGGCCTACTAACGACAACTGGTTCGACTTGAGCTCAGACGGTCGCCACTTAGTATTTAGCTCTTCCGATAGCAACCTTGTTGCCAACGACAGCAATGGACAACTCGATATCTTTGTACATGATCTAACCATGAACACAACCGAACTCGTCAGCCTTGCCAATGATAGCTCACACTCAAATGGACTAAGTCTTTATCCTGGCATCAGCGCCAATGGCCGCTATGTCAGTTTTAATTCCATGGCAACCAATCTGATCGCAAGCGGCAACCCTCAAGGGCTCTCTACCTTTGTCCGTGATCGTATTGCTAATACCACAGAGATGGTGGATGTACCTCACGATGGATCGGTTGCTAACAATTTAAGCTTTGGCAACAGCGCAGTAAGCGGAGATGGTCGCTACATCGTATTTGCATCAGCCGCCAGCAATCTCGTGGCTGGTGATTCCGATATTAATACCAGCTGGGACATTTTCGTACACGACCGTATTAGCGGCCAAATTTGCCCATAAAACCAAAAGCCTGTAATCATTTTTAAACTAACAAGGGAAGCGCAACTGGAACACCTGGCAAAACAAAAACAGTTGCACCCTCCCTTGCAGGCAAATACATAAAAAGCC